>JAGYNW010000197.1 GCA_018399915.1 Candidatus Omnitrophota bacterium | reverse complement strand
TGATTTTATTCAATATATGTTAGCTGTCGACAGGACCAATGAAAAGGTAGCCGATATGTATATCGCGCATCATCCGTCTATTCTGAGAAGTCTTGATAAGATCGTTAAAGCTTCGCAAAGGCATGGCATTGGTCTTTCTTTGTGTGGAGAAATGGCTCATGAGGTTAAATATTTACGATTTTTGATCGGCATAGGATTCCGTGCATTTAGTATTAATCCCGTTTTTATTCCGGAAATTCAAAAAAAGATCAGTGAGATCAATATTCCAGCGGCAGAGATTTATGCCAGGGATTTATTGGCTCAGACAGATATCCGGGCCATCGAGGAAGCGCTTAGGTAAAAACTGCATTTTTTAGAAGGATTTTTTAATTTAATCCAATAATTTATTTGATTTTTATTTGATTCTATTTATTATAGTAAAGAGCCTTTTCATGGGGTATGTGAAAAAAATCTTGATTTAATTTACTTATGCATATCAATCGTCAGCAGAAAAAAATATTGCAATTTCCTTTTGTATGCAATTACCGGATCATTACCCTTGGCGGACCTGATAACGAGGCTAAGGTCAAAGAAGTGCTGCAGGATTTTCCGACAGTGAATAATTTGAGGCGGTCCAATGTTTCGGCGATGGGAACGTATATCAGTTATCAGGTGGACATCTCCCTTGAATCCAGGGAGATGATGGAACGGTTAGATCAAGGTCTTCGTGCCATAGCAGGCGTCAAAGCGGTTTTGTGATATCCCTGTTATTGCAATAGAAATCATCGATTAATAGACAACATGGAGATAGGATATGGATGTAAAAGTTTTTTTTGCTTCTTTTGCTGCAATCTTTTTGGCTGAACTGGCCGATAAAACACAACTTGTAGGATTGGGCATGACAGCAAAAACACAAAAACCTTTATCTGTGTTTTTAGGTTCAATTTGTGGTTACATTCTAGTTACGGCAATATCGATTGCCTTAGGATTCTTACTTTCGAAACATTTAAAGCCGGAATTTATCCGTTATGGCGGCGCTACTATTTTCATTCTTATTGGCGTTTTGATTCTTTTAGATATAGTCTAGCTTTTCTGATTTAAGATTAATAATGATCAGGACATAAAAATTCTTAATAAACACTTTAGAAATGAAATTGGAGGAAATAATGATAACTGCAGAAGATATTATGACAAAAGATGTGCTAACAGTAAATCCGGATACCCCGATATCTATTGCCGTGAAAATTTTAACGATTAGACATATAACAGGATTGCCTGTCATTGATGCGGATAAAAAACTTCTTGGTATTATTACTGAGAAAGATGTTATGAGTCTGCTTCTGGATAAATCCGATCTTAGAGAAAAAAAGTTTTTGAATATATGACAGAAGATGTGCAGACGTTTGCCCCTACGGATTCGGTTGAGGATATCTGTGAGTTTTTACTTCATAAGCCGTTTCGACGAGTTCCGATTATCCGGGATGAAAAATTGGTAGGAATTATCTCGCGCCGGGATATTATCAGTTTAATCCATGAAGAAAAGTGTGATTAGGTTTTTCACGTTTGGCTTCCCACCTAAATAGTGTCAAAAATCAAAAATAGTTATAATCTTGACAAATGTTAAGTATCATATATAATTTCCATAGAAACAGTAGAGATTAATATTTTATGGAGGTTATTATGAAAATGTCAACAAAGGGAAGATATGGAACAAGGCTTATGTTGGATCTTGCGTTAAATGATACTAAAACGCCTGTTCTTTTGCGCGATATTTCGCAACGTTTACAGATCTCAGAGAAATATTTATGGCAATTGATTGCGTCTTTAAAGAACGCAGGTTTGATCAAGTCAACGCGTGGTGCTCATGGGGGTTATGCCTTAGCAAAAAATCCTGCGTCTATTTCATTAAAAGATATTATTTACACCTTGGAGGGAGCTATGTGCATCACGGATTGTGTTGAGGATCCATTGATATGCGAAAAATCCTGTCATTGTGTAACGCGGGATATTTGGCATGAAATGTCGGATAAAATTAATGATATCCTGGAAACAGTAACCCTGCAGGATATGATGGAGAAATACAAGCATAAATCGAATACTTTAAGTTTTGCGATTTGAAAACGCTTTTGTAATCAAGCCTGGTTTTTTTCAGGGGATTGATATTAAATAGAGGAGAAAATTCTTATGTTGCAAAATAGAAAGAAAGATTTTGAGCCGGAAACAAAGTTACTTCACGCTGGACATGTGCCGGATTCAGAAACTGGTTCACGGGCTGTGCCAATATATCAAACGACATCATATGTGTTTAAAAGCGCGGATCATGCAGCGGATTTATTCGGGTTAAAAGAATTCGGGAATATCTATACGAGGCTCATGAATCCTACAACCGATGTACTTGAAAAAAGAATGGCAGCCTTGGATGGGGGCGTAGGCGCATTAGCTACAGCCAGCGGTCAGTCAGCGATAACATTGGCCCTTCTTAATATAGCCCAATCCGGAGACGAAATCTTATCTACAGATAATCTTTACGGTGGGACGTACACCCTTTTTTGTTATACCTTCAAGAAATTTGGAATCACAGTGAATTTTGTTCCTTCCTCTGACTTAAACGCAATCAAGGATGCCGTTACCCCCAGAACAAAGGCTATTTATACAGAGTCAATCGGCAATCCTAAGCTTAATGTGACAGATATTGAAGCATTGGCCTTGATTGCTCACGAGGCAGGTATACCTTTGATCATCGATAATACGGTAGCGCCGTACTTGCTCAATCCCATAGCCCATGGTGCGGATATTGTTGTCTATTCAGCGACAAAATTTATCGGGGGGCATGGGACCTCCGTAGGGGGAATAATTATTGATTCAGGAAAATTCAATTGGAGTAACGGGAAGTTTCCACTTATTGCAGATCCAGATCCCAGTTATCATGGCCTGTCTTTTATTGATGCCGTAGAGACAATGGGAAACATCGCATACATTATTAAGGCAAGGGTGACATTATTAAGGGATATGGGGCCTGCAATGTCTCCATTTAACGCGTTTTTATTTCTGCAGGGGTTGGAAACTTTGCATCTGAGAATGGTTCAACATTCAGAAAATGCTTTAGCGGTCGCTGAGTTTCTTCAGCGGCATGCAAAAGTCAATTGGGTTAATTATCCTGGCCTGAAATCAAGCCCTGAGAAATGGAAAGTGGAACGTTATCTCCTTCGAGGTGCTGGGGCCATCATAGGTTTTGGCATCAAAGGTGGGATCAAGTCCGGCAAGAAATTTATTAATTCCTTAAAATTGATATCGCATTTAGCGAATATTGGGGATGCCAAAACTTTGGCGATTCATCCAGCCAGCACAACCCATCAACAGTTGTCTGAAGACCAACAGGCGGATGCCGGCATCAGTCCGGATTTCATTCGATTATCGATAGGAATAGAGAATATCGAGGATATTATTAATGATATAGAGCAGGCACTAAGCCGGAGCTGAGCTTGTGGTCTGTCATTATTCAAAGGAGGATCCATGTCCGGAATATACAAGGATATAACCCAAACCGTAGGCAAAACACCGTTGGTTAGGATTAACAATTTAACAAAAGGCATGACATCTGCTGTTTTGGCCAAGTTGGAATATTTTAATCCTTTATCGAGCGTTAAAGACCGTATCGGTGTGGCCATGATAGAACAGGCTGAAAAAGATTGTAAATTGAGCCCGGATTCCGTGATCATTGAGCCAACTAGCGGGAATACGGGAATCGCCCTTGCCTTTGTCGCGGCAGCAAAAGGATATAAACTTATTTTAACCATGCCGGATACCATGAGTATGGAAAGAAGAAAGTTATTAAAAATATTAGGGGCAGAATTAGTTCTTACGGATGGTGCCAAAGGAATGAAAGGGGCCATAGAAAAAGCGCAAGAATTATTAGCGGAGAATTCCCATGGATTTATGCCGCAGCAATTTGATAATGCGGCAAATCCTGAAATTCACCGCAAGACCACAGCAGAGGAGATATGGACTGACACCGAAGGTAACATTGATTTTTTGGTTTGCGGAGTTGGGACCGGAGGCACAATTACCGGCATCGCGGAAGCCCTTAAGGCTAAGAATTCTTCTTTGAAGGTAATTGCGGTAGAACCTCTGGATTCCCCTGTGCTTTCAGGAGGTGAGCCTGGCCCGCACAAAATACAGGGGATTGGTGCGGGTTTTATACCCAGCGTGTTGAATGCCGATATAATTGATGAGATCATTAAAGTTTCCGGAGAGGACGCCGGCCTTACTTCTAGAAGGCTGGCCAGGC
>JAGYNW010000196.1 GCA_018399915.1 Candidatus Omnitrophota bacterium | reverse complement strand
ATGACCGGCATGAATTCAGAACGGGTGTTAATGTCAAGATCATCAAGAATTTGAATTATTATCTTAACTACAATTATTCCTGGGTGGATAATATCTCGGATGATGAGATCTCAAACCCGAATGTCTTACTCTCAGGGTTTAATTACACGCATAGATTTTCGAATAAATTATCCGGGCGCCTGAGTTTATCCTATCGCAATGAAGAAAAGAGCGAAGGTAAGTTTAGTTTTCTCACCGGATCCGATTCCATGCGTACAAGTTTGGGGATCAGTTACCGGCCGCGCGATGATGTGGAGATTTATGTCGATACCAGCGCGCGTAATGTCTGGACCGAGCGAGCCGGGCAGAAGGCCTATAATGAGGCGGATATCCGGATCGGCTTAACATCGACCTTTGACACGCTTTTCCATTGGGATCCCTATTGTTATGTTATCGGCAAGGTTTACAAAGATTTGAACACGGATAAGGCCTGGAATCCGGGAGAGCCCGGGATTGAGGGATTGACAGTTAAAGTCGGCGATAATGAGGCCACCACCGATGCCCAGGGGGAATACCGGGCCAAGGTCAGGGCAAAGGAGGCCCGGGTGTCTTTAGATCTTAACAGTTTGCCCCAGGGTTATGTGTTTTCTACGGAAACTGAACAGATGATCGAAGTTGAGCACAAAAAGGACAAGGTGGTCAATTTTGGATTGACGCTGCAATCCGGCATATACGGGGTGCTGTATGTGGATGAAAATGGAAACCGGCAACTGGACAGGACCGATACTTTTGTTTCCGGCGCCAGGATTATTTTGGATAATACGCGATACGCTTTTACGAATACAAATGGCGCGTATTTTTTTAATGATATCTCTGACGGCAGGCATACATTGAAGCTGGATGTGAATTCCTTGGATATTGAGTATATTCCTTTGATCAAGATAGAGAACGATATTGTGGTTGAGGAAGGGACAACGTACACATTTAATATTCCGGTAAAGTCAAAGAAGCCCCGGCCGGATAAAGATTAGAGTTCGGTAAAGGTTCTTACCAGGATCATTTCCCCATCGCTCATGTCTTGTTGTTTCACTGTTTGTGTGAGTTTCGCCTTTTCAGTTGGCATTTGTTTGTGTGTGACCTTTTGTGCTGAATCCAGGCGTTGGATCTCCTCAGTCATGGGTGAATTCACTCCCGGGATATGCGGAATGGTAACCGACACTTGAAAGTTTTTGCTTTCGGCTTGCGCTGGATAGGCTCGCCAACACATACCGATTACGACGATAAGACAGATCGATACAGCTTTTTTCATTTTTCCCTCCTCAAATAAAAAAACCCTTCGAAAGATATTCAAAGGGCTTCAAGTTAACGGAACAGACTTGAGTTACGGCAACCAGACAACCTTGTTCTTTGTTTAAGAATTTAGGCTCACGGCTTTGTGCCCTACGCTTTCGTGTAGTTTACCTTTATGCAAATTGTAAAGAGCGGAAAAGAATCTGCATGCATCTATTGCAAGTATAACATGCGCGGGTAGGTTCTTTCAATGCCTGACCGTGAAATTCCTTAAAAGGGCATTTTTAAATAACTGCTTTATCTGTTTGCAGTTACGGAAGTTTTATTTATAATAAGATTAATTAGGTTCATAATATTTTGATTATGAGGATTAGTGTGTCCTATGAATGTAGAAGAAATAAAATGTCTCTTGCTGGAAGATGAAGAATCGTCCGTGCGGTTGTTACAACAATATTTAGCCCAGGAGCCTGCGGGCATTTATCGTTTGGATGTTGTGGGGAGTCTTTCGGCAGGATTGGAAAAGCTTGCCTTACAAAAATATGATGTGATCCTTCTGGACCTTTTTCTGGAAGATAGCCGTGGCCTGGATTCGTTTGATAAGATTTTTCCAGCTGCACCGCAAGTCCCTATCATCATTATTACCAATATGGATGATGAGCAAGCCGCGCTTAAAGCCATCCAGGATGGCGCCCAGGATTATATTCTTAAAAGCGACCTTCAAGGCAAGTTGCTTGCCCGCACCATTGATTACGCGATCGAACGTAAAAATCATGAAAAAGCCTTAAAGGAAAGTGAGAATCAAAAAAAGGCTATTCTTAACGCGATCGCCTCTAGGGTTTATTATTTAGACAGTCATTTCCATATTATCTGGCTGAATAAAGCCGCGCTTGAAGAAACAGGCAAACCGCAACAAGACGTTACGGGACAAAAATGTTACAGCATCTGTCAGGGAAGAGAGACGGCATGTGCGGATTGTCCTGTTACCAGTGCTATTGAGTCAAAGGCTTCAAAGCGCGGGATCATTACTGTGGATTCCGGAAAGGTCCTGGATGTGCGCGCTGAGCCTGTCCTAAATAAAGAGGGGGAATTTCAAGGCGTTGTCGCAGTCTGCCGGGACATTACCGAAGAGCAAAAAGCCAGGGAAACCCTTGATAAACTCTCCACCGCGATCGAGCAGAATCCCGCCTCAGTTGTGATAACGGATCAGGAAGGAACCGTTGAGTATGTTAACGCGCAATTTACTATGGCCACCGGTTATGAATTTGCTGAGATCATCGGGAAAAAGATCAGTAAGATCAAATCCGGATACACAGATGATGATGTCTATCGGGACCTGTGGCGGACCATATTGGCCGGGGAGGAATGGCGGGGAGAGATCGAGAATAAAAAGAAGAATGGCGAGCTTTTCTGGGAGCATATCACAATATCCCCGGTTAAGGATAAAGAAGGAAAAATCACACATTTCCTTTCTTTGCATGAGGATCTGACTCACCGTAAGGAATATGAAAGTTATTTGGAGGTGCGGGAGAACTATGACCGTCTGACAGGGCTTCCTAATGAAAAATTGGCCTCGGACCGTATTGCCCAGGCGATCGTGAGATCCCGCAGGGGAAATCAACGCACTGCGGTTATGCGCATTGATATTAATCAATTGGAGGTGGTCAATAATACGTTTGGAGAGTCCATTGGCGATGAGCTGCTGATGGATGTGGCCGGCCGTTTGAAAAATATTGTCAGAGGAAGCGACACAGTGGCGCGTTTCGCGGATGACGAGTTCTTGATCGTGCTTCCGGACCCGGAAACTTTGACCCATATTACGATCGTGGCCAAAAAGGTGTTGGATGTTTTTGAAAAATCTTTTAGTTTAGGCGGGCATGATGTGTTTGTTACCGCCAGCATTGCCATTACCGTCTATCCGGATGATGGCGACACGGAAGATGACCTCTTGCAGAATATTGAAAAATCCATGATGCGGGCCAAAGAGCAGGAAGCCAATACGTTTAAATTCTTTTCGCATGAAATGAATGAGCAGGCTTTGGAGCGTTTGAAGATGGAGTCCAATTTTGAGAATGTCCTGGAAAAGAATGAATTGCTTATCTATTATCAACCGGTGGTGGACCTCAGGTCGTTGAAAGTCATAGGAGCTGAAGCACTATTGCGCTGGAATAATCCTGAATTAGGCATGGTCTATCCGGATTCTTTTATCCCTTTGGCGGAAGATACGGGTTTGATCATTCCGATCGGGGCATGGGTCTTTAACGGGGCTTGCGCGAAACTTCAGGAGTGGCAGGAGCATTATGGTCCGGACTTCAAGATGTTTGTTAATGTCTCGCCGAAGCAGTTCGCCAACAATAAGATCATAGAAATGATCAATCTCTCCTTGAATGAGAATGCGGTTGCAGCCAATAGCATGAACCTGGACATCAAAGAATCCCTGATTATGGATAGTTCGCCCAGGGCTACCAATATCCTGAACCAATTAAGCCTGATGGGTATTCAATTGGCTTTGGACGATTTCGGGACCGGTTTTTCGGCTTTGGGAAATCTGAAAAAGATCCCGTTTTCCATTATTCGCATCGACAGGTCCTTAATAGGGAGTGTGACCACGGATAAAGCGAGCGCCTCAATTTCTTCGGCGATCATTGCCATGGCGCACCGTTTAGGCTTTAAAGTCATCGCGGAAGGCGTGGAAACGGAGGACCAGTTGGAATTTCTCAAGCTTAATGAATGTGATATGGCCCAGGGCTATTATTTCAGCATGCCTGTGTCAGCTGCAAACTTCACGGATAATCAAATAAAAAAATAGCCATTTCCTAAAGATGTTTTTCAATGTCTTTTTCTTCCAATCTAAAGAAAGAATTCTTTTAAATTGCGATATTTAACATTTCTCTTTTTGAATTAAGGCGAATTCATGAAAAAAAATACTCTCGTTAATGTGTGTTTAGCTGTTATTGTGGCGACCAGTGTATTGTATTTTGCGGAAAAAGGATTTTTGAAGAAGATTGAATTAATTACCCTGGATTTCTTTTT
>JAGYNW010000195.1 GCA_018399915.1 Candidatus Omnitrophota bacterium | reverse complement strand
CGACTGGCTGCAACCGCCCTGGACAATCGCAAAGGCCCGGTTTATACTTAGCCATCCGGATTCTTTCAGCCCCGCGCAGATCACTAAAGCCATCCGTAAAATCGGGCTCAACCCGGACAGAAACACCCAGGATATTGATCAGCTGATCGCACTTTACGGACACCCGGAACCCCGGATACGTCAAACCGCGGGACTTTTCTTAACGCCAAGCCAGATCATCAAGCAACAACTGACAGTTTTATCATCATTTTTTGAAATCTTGCCTCAGGATATCACGCAGATTGAAGCCTATTTCGAGGCCTGCCTGCAGATCAAACACCAGATCCCGCAGGCGGCTTGGGACAAAATCACAACCGAGCACATCATCTTTGCCGCCAACGCGAAAGAAGGAAACTTCCTGGCCGTCAAAGAACAAGACCGGCTTGAACTCCTTTCAACACCCGATTATGCCCGACGCTATCTACAAACAGAACCATGGCCAACTGAAGCCTTGCGCAAAAACATCACCTGGGAAGAACTCACCCGGGAAGGTTACAGTTTTCAGATGGATAGCAACTCGGATAAACACTATTTTATTAAGGGCCGCGTGCTGCATTATGGCGTGCCCTTACGGTCGGATCCTATGGATATTCAGGGCACCCAAAGGGAATCCCAGGTCATCATTGATATTTATCCTGAAGCCAGGGTCATTCTGATCCAGGATTTTCATCCGGAATTCCCGCGTCCTCAAAGCGAAGTGGACAAAATCGGACGCGGCCGGGCCCTTTTACGGCACCTGCTGTCCCCATGGGATTATGGAGGATATCTCATTTTTGCGGTTGCCTCACCGGACTTCCAAAAATCATTTTTCCAGATGACGGATTTCCAACCGGCAACAAGCGCGACCCACACCAAATTTGAAAAAGAGAAACTTGACCGGTTTTATCCCTACGCTCCCAAGGTCGGACAGCTACAGCCTGTCGGGCAAAAAATGATCAACGAGGCCTTTAGCGAGACAACCCTGGCCGGCATTGTTCCTGATGCCTGGGCTTTTAAAAATAACAAAGATTTTGCCATGGTAAGCGGCCCCTGGACACTACGGGGCGCGCGTCGGATCCTGGACCACCCGGATCACGCGGCCCCTCAACAGGTCCTGCGATCGATCCGGATGGTATCCCAAAACCTTGAAAATCTGATCGCGACCCAAAGAGCCATTCTGGATAAAATCTTCAAAAATAAAGTCAGCGATAAAACCAAACTGCTTCGGTCCAAGGAGCGCCACGATGAGATCGAAAGCAACAAGTTGGGTATTAAAATTGATAGCCAAAGGATCATGGCCCTGCACGATCATCCGGATGCGGCGGTCCGCGATAGCGTGAAAGATTTTATTTCCCATTTTTCAAAGGCCTTATCCAAAAACGGCATCCTCGATGTTGCCATGAGCGTTAGGCCCTTTACAGCAAGAGGCGCCCGTAAAATGCTCACAAACCCGCAAAATTATTCCAGCGCTCAACTGATCAAAGCCGCGCGCCTGCTGGCTGGTAAAATAGAGGACGGCGTGCTCGCCGAACAATATTTGATCCGCCATGTCCTGAAATCCCGCGAAGTGGATGAAGAGACCGCGTCGCGTCTTTACCCCTACACCAGGCGTTTTGATCTGAAATCCCTGAAAACCTCTGAAGATGTTCAAAGCATCCGATCACTGCTTGATCATCCGTCGCCAACGCTCCGGGAAACCGCCCAAAAACTTCTAAACAGAATACATCCGCTCTTGATCGAAGACGCCTGGTACATTGATCAGATCAAGAACGATACCGCTTATAAAAATAAAGAACAGGCCGCGCGAACGCTTATTGAGCGAAAATTATCACCAGAGAAGCATCCCCTGATCAAAAAAGAACATCTCGCGGCAGTCATCACGGCCAAAGGACTTTTTGATGTCCGTTGGCACCGCCCGCGTTATCAGAGCAAAGAAAAACCGTTGACCTTTGACAGGGACGGCAAGGCCTATCTTGATGGAAAAAGGTACACCGACTGGCATAAGGCGGATCTGGCTGCTGACGGCAAGACACCCATTGCGCGGGTGGAAGAACAAACACATCCGCAATGGATCGAGATCGTGCCATCCCGGCAACCCGCTCAGGATGCTTGGACTATCCGGGATTTTGATACACTGAACGATACCGCCATGACCACTTTCAATCCTCAAAAAGCGCGAAAGGTCCTGGATCAATTTCTCTTGCATAGATCCCGGACAATCCAAAAGGCGATCCATGCTCTTGGCAGGAGCTTCCGGAAGCAGAAGCTGGCAAAAATCCCGGCTTCGCCTGATGACATTGAAAGACTGCAAAGAATGCTCAGGCATTATGCGGGCCCGGTACGCAACGCAGCGCACCTTTATCTTAATGATCAACAAAGGCAGGAGGGATATTTAGAGGCCCTTAAAGCTGATTACCCTTTTATCGTCAGAAGAAACGCGGCACTCCGGCTTAAAAACATGGTCAACAACAAGGCACTGCCGCAGGTGGTTATCCCGGAAGTGTTCCCCAGTCCGGTCGAGGCCCAAAATGAGCTCCTCAGCCGCTTGCCTGATATCGCCCTGGCATTACAGCATATTACGCCTGAGGATATTGCCTACACGCAAGACCTGATGGCCAGTGATTTGCCTTTCCGGGTGGAGTTTCACGGACTGGAGGATTCTTTGCTGCAAGGCTCAGCCTTTAAACCCTTCTTACTGATCCTGCCGCTGGAATTTCCTGAACAAGGCGAGCCCCTTTCCGATACCGCCATGCTAAGCGGGGAATGGACTCTGGAGAAGGCCCGCAAGATGGTGGATCAGGCGCGCGAAGAAAAGGATCTAACCGCGCTCAAGATGTCCATCCTTATTCTTTATAAAGAAGGCAGCCGCCGAACAGATAAAGACCGGCTTCTGACGCTACTCAGTCATCCACACCGGGAAATCCGAGAACTGAGCAAGGCCGTGATCCACAATCTCCGAATCTCCACAAAAGACAGGGTCGAGGCCTTTTTAAAAATATTGAAAGACACACAAGCCGATGCCCAGGTGAAAAAAGAGGCGATCCGGGAATTAGAGGTCCTGCGCAGCACGCGCTCGCTCAAAGGGCTGCAAGACACCTTGATCCAGGATCCGCTCATTGCAATCCGCAAAGAGGCTTTTTACGCGATCAAATATCTTTTTCCGCAAGCGGCGCAAAGGTACACCCACGCGCTTTCCTTACTTAAGGAACGCATCCAGACGATCCGGGGTGATTCCCGGGTTGATGACGAGACCCTGTTTAAACACTTGCCTGAGGTGCTCACGATCAATGCCTCCGGCGCTGATTACAAGATCAGTGTTGATCTCGAAACCCAAAGGCTGCGGATCATTGCTCAAAACACCGGCGCGATCCTGGGCGCGACTCCCGCTGATGTAACGGTCACGAAAGTTTCCGATTACTGGCGCCGACTTTCCGCCAGGCTTTCTACAAGGGGCATTGACGCTGACCCTGTGACATTGACCAAGATCCATTTAACGCAGATCCAAAGTGCTGATCCAAATGAAGAAGGCCTCCCGGATGTCATTGCCACGCTGGAAGCCTTGCGCTTAAACGCCCTTACGGCGGAAACCACGGTCGCGGTGCTCTCTAAAATGATCACGATCATGGAATCAGAAGATTTTGATCCGGCTTTGGCGGTGCATCCATCCTTGCCGGAAAATCCCGGCGGAATCGACCTTAAAGACCTTCAGGTCAAAAAGAAGGGAAGCACGCCGGCAATCCGCTTCAATCCCGAAAGCCTGGATTTGGAATTAGAACAAGACTGCCAGGGATTCACACCTGTTATCATCAACATCACACCGCTTACTAACATCAACCTGCTGCTGGGTTTTCACGAAACAGAAGAACCCGCACAAAAGATCCCTCGCCAATCCGAAAAGGCGCTAAACCCTGAAAGCCGCTTTCCCAAAAAACCTGCGGTTTAAGAACGCCTCCTGACAACAGCTTAAAAACGCCCTTTAACCATGATGCAAAATTTCAACATTGTGTTAACTGATTGAGTTTAAAGGTTTTTCCTATTCTGTCCGGGTGTGTCCGGGACAGACATGTCTATTCTTTTAAACATCCCCCCAGACTGAGTGTTTGTGAGAATGCCCCCGGGAAAAAAGGAAGTCCAGTTTAAGTTATTTTATTGCAATGTTTTAGAGTTTTGTTAAAATGTAAACACGCGTAAATCATAAACATGGCACAGTATTTGCTTCTCTGTAGGGTAGGTAAGAGCAATCCAAGTAGGAAAGCCCTGCTGATCAACATGAATTTCTTCCAT
>JAGYNW010000194.1 GCA_018399915.1 Candidatus Omnitrophota bacterium | reverse complement strand
TGCGTTTGCGATTGGTCTTGGTGGAAGTGATTTGTTTTCTTATTTGCGTGATGCTACAGGAAGCAAAACCGCAACGCAGATTGCAAGTGCGCAAAACTCAAAAAAATTATATTGCGTGCCGGCACATACGTCGAGGGGATCTTTTTATGGTCTATTTTTTCATGGTCCGGGATATTCTGTTGGCTCCCGATCAAAGACGAGCCTTCCCACGGCATTACAAATTTGATCACATGGTATGGACAATGCACATGCTGCGCGATCTTAACCGCCCGTTTGATCTCTTTTTTATGTTTTTGCCCATAATGGAAGATCAAACAATCTACGGTAAAACCCCTGCTTTGGGCATAATAAAGGAGCGTGGTCGAATCCAGGCCCCCGGATAATAATACAACGGCCTTCTTTTTCATAGTGTTTTCAAAATAATGCTTTTAAAATGTTTATTCGTAATAAGTCACACTGGAGGTGTCCGATTCCCAGACCTGCACTTTGGTCACTTTTAACGGAGAAACTTTCTGTGAATACTGCTGATAAATATAGCGCGCGATATTTTCCGTTGTCGGATTATGCTGCTGAAAAAAATCGAGTTCATTTAATGAATTATGGTCCATCTCGTCGACAAAATCATTCAAATGTTTTTTGAGCAAACCAAAATCTGCGACCATCCCCAAATCATCCAGCGTCTCGCTACAAATAAAGACCTCTATCCGCCAAGTGTGCCCATGCAAATTTTTGCATTTACCTTCATAACCCCTTAAAAAATGAGCACTGGCCATAACTGTTTTAATGGATAATTCATACACCCTTTTACCCTCTTTCTCTGTAATCATATTTTTTGTTTATGTAATTTATAACAAATGGCTGCGTCTCCCAAAAAGCGATCGGCTATCTTCTGAAAATCTTGGGGCTCATCACTGATAATGATCTTATAATTCCCTTTTTTGGTTCTGTCCGCACGCAGGCCCTTTCTGTCCAAAAGCTGGCTAACATCTTGGGCGATTTCCCTGGCGGAATCAACAAGGGTCACGCCCTCGCCCATAACCTTCTGAATGACTCTCTTCAACAATGGATAATGGGTACATCCCAAGACCAATGTGTCAATTTTATGTTTTTTTAAAGGATCCAAATATTCAGCAGCAATGAGTTGTGACGCTTTCTTATCAAACCACCCACTTTCTACCAAGGGAACAAACAAGGGACATGGTTGAGAAAAAATACCGGCCTGAGAATCACGCTGCTTGACCGCCTTATTATAAGAGCGACTGTGAATAGTCGCTGAAGTTGCAATGATGCCTATTTGGTGATTTTGGGAAACCTGCACCGCTTTTCGCGCGCCAGGATTGATAACACCCATAATCGGCACATCAAACTCTTTTCTCAGCAAGGGAAGCGCATAACTCGAAGACGAATTGCAGGCGACCACTACGATCTTCACCTGACTTTCTAACAATATCTGTGTATTTTCCCGGGAATACTGAATAATGGCATTTTTGGATTTCGTTCCATACGGCACTCTGGCTGTATCCCCGAAGTACACTATGTCCTCTTGGGGAAGATGCGCGATCAGCTCCTTCATGACGGTCAAGCCGCCTAAACCTGAATCAAAAATACCTATGGGATTATTCTTTGCTTTCATATCGCAAATCACTCAATAGTTATTCTCTATTTCCATGCACAAGACATCATCCGAAAAACGGTTATAGTCAACGATTACCTGCGCTAAGGATCTTGCGATGTTATCCCGATAGCTTTTCGTCCTTAATAACCTCTCTTCTCTGGGATTACTGATAAATCCGACTTCTACTAAAATGGCTGGCACAATGGTGTTTTTAAGAACAAAAAATCCTGATTTTTTATAACCCCTGTTCCTGGCACGCGCGTATTTTGATAATTTCTGGGCGGTATAGGAAGCCAGCAGGTCATCCTGGTTGCATTTATGATCATAAAGCATATCGGAAACAATACTTTTAATATTATCGTTCGGTTCCATGGAAAAATTCCGGAACAAAAGATACTGATTGCGTTTTCGCTGATCATTATTGGCCTCATAAGCGCTAAGATCCCTCAGGGAAAAAACCTCTATCCCGGAAGCCCTGCTTGTCTGACTGGCATTGGCATGGATGCTGATAAAAAGGTCAACTCTTTCTCGCGAGGCTAATTCCGTGCGCTTCTCCAAAGAAATGAACTCATCCCTTTCCCTGGTCATAATGACCTTAAATCCCCGTTGCTCCAGATTTCTTTTCAAGTGCTTGGCTATACTCAAAACAATATCTTTTTCATATGTGCCCCGCACCCCTATCGCTCCCGGGTCTTTGCCTCCATGCCCTGGATCAATCAAAATGGTCTCGATCTTCTTAATGAAATGTTGTTCAGGGTACAAAACCTTTTTTATCAACCGTGACATAACCATTCGTTTGAAATCAGCCGGGACCGTGACCGCACTATTTTCGATGGCCACCGGAGCGCTCAAAAGGATCCTTTCATCCCCGATCAAAACAACATCACTCCCGACTAAGGCCTTTGCCTCTCGGCCGTTCCCCTTCAAAACGACAACCTGTGAAATAGTATCCCATTGCCAATCAATACCCTGGAGTTCACATAATGTTTTTAAAACAAACCCCTCTTTGCCTGGAACAGGCATCCCAATCTCTGGTTTTGTTGTCGCGCACCCGCTCACAAGGACAATCGAAAAAAAGACGACTATTGCTATCTTTTGCTTTAACCAAAGTTTCATTTTAGATTGCCCAGAAATATTTCCTCCCGGATTTCTCATGACAGATTATTCCTTTAATGTCTGGAGGGAAATAAACACAACGATTTCTGATTTGCGAAGCCTTTTCCCCTGATTCCGAAAAGCAAATCCCAAAAAAGGCAAATCGCCTAAAAGCGGGATCTTCCACGTGGATTCAACCAGCACATCGCTGATCAGGCTGCCTACAATAATAGCAGAACCGTCTTTGATTTTGATCGATTCTGAGACCGAAGTCTTTTCATCGGAAAAAGCCCGATCTTTCTCCTTCTCTTTTCCCCCAAGGACACTGGATCCCAGCAACAAAGAAAGACTGGAATCTTCTTGTTTGACAAAAGCGATAGCTACATTCAAAGACGCTGTCTTTTCTTTAGCCGTATTCAAATCCCCTTTGGCTTCTACAACCGCTTTTTCAAAATCCGCTTTAAATTCAATCCGCCTATCTTCGGTTATCCTCTCGACCTCGGAAATAACATGAACTTCTCCGACAGTTTCCAATGCCTCCAAAAGTATAGCCAGATCTTCTTGCGTCAAGGTGCCTAAACTCAGTTCCTGTTGCCTCCGCTCTTCCTGAGAAGCTTCAGGCTTTTGACATGACAGTTTTCGATAATCAGAAACGATCGCGTCCCAATCTATTCCTTCTTCGTACTCATCATAAAGAATTATCTGCAATGCCTTGACCGCATAAGAAAATTTAAGATTCTTTCCCCCCTCGCGGACCAGATCCTTGATAAGCGCTAATTTTGATGGGATATCCGTCACAATAACCCTGTGCGCGTCTTTTTCAATACTCATGATCCCCACCTTGTCAGACAGCATCCCCTGGATCTTTCCAACAATTTCTTCAAAATGCCCTTCGTCTATATCAAAAATCTCCGTTTCCACGAAGACATCGACGATTTCTATATATTTTTTTATGCGGTCAAGGGTCCTTTGATTCCCCTTAATAAACAAAGACCCGGATAGTTCGTCGTAGATAATTTCTGTTTGCTTTCCTTTCATCCCTTCTAACTCAACCAAAATATCTGCATAATCAACATGTGCCAGCGGAATCACTTGAACAGCCAAAGGATACGCAAAAACGTCCTGATATTTTTCTTGATAGGTTTCCAGTGACGTCACTTTAACCGTGTTTCCCTCTTGCCGATATGCCAATCCTTGTCTGCCTGAAAGGAGATTGAGCAAATCCTCAACCCTTACTTTGTGTAAATATAAAGACACCTCTCCTGTTAGCCCTTCTTCAATCTCAAAGTTCAGATCACTCTTTTGCGCGATAAAGGCAAAAACATCTTCCAGGGACATTTTTTCTACCTGAATCTTATCAATAACTTTTTCAGCCTCTTTCTGTTCATCCGTGAAATCCGTTTCTTCCCCTGCTTTTTCCTTTTTTCTTTCACTATTCCTCTGCGCACGGATCTCTTCAACATGATCAAGCGCGGCCTGAACCGCTTCCTGGTTACCATCCCCAGGAAAAATCTCCTGTGCAAACCCTGTTGTCCCACTGAAAAAACAAAACAAAAGACCTAAAAAAACCGAAAGATCCCATAAATTTTTGCTTGTCGCTT
>JAGYNW010000193.1 GCA_018399915.1 Candidatus Omnitrophota bacterium | reverse complement strand
TTCTTATTAGAAAATTTGATAGGCACGATATCCCGATAAGAAAGAGTTAAAATATTCGTAATAAAAACCAGATACGCGGCAAAAGCAAAGAAGACAGTATTACGAATAGCCCTTAATGAAAAGAAAAGAAATATCAACCAAAACAAAAGCGCGCTGATATCTATACGCCTTCTGTTAAAAATAAAAGAGATGGCCGATAAGAAGATCAACAATTTATAATACATATATTGATCCCGCTGGAATAATGTTGCCCAGGAAAGAGGTCTCTGAAGTTCCTGAATGTAATCAAAAAATATTTTATTTTCACCGGAAAGACCAAAGAATACCCGTATTGGATATAAAGCCCCCTCAACAAAAGAAGGATTTGCCAGGCAGGCCAAAGAAACGGTTAAAAAAGCGAGCTTGATTCTGTTATATTCCCCATCTGTAAGACGCCCTGTTTCATTCCACTCATAAGGCAACTTGATGTGACGCTTCATCCATTCAGAAATAATCCCGATTAAAACAAACAAAGGCCCAAAAAAGAAAAACCCGTGCATATTGGACCATAATACCTGAATAATAAACAAAAAAGGCAGAACCCATTTCTTGTCGATATGCAAGGCCAGGATGTAAATATATACCGCAAAAAACAATAAACTGAAAATATCTGGACGGATCGTAAATCGTTGCTGATAAACCAAATACACTAAAAGCAGAATGAAACTGGTTGATAATTGTTTATTTTTGGTGTCTCCCAAGAACAACAATAAAAGCATGGTCACCAAAACAACGCCTATCTGCATCTTCAAAATACCAGCGGGGCCAAAGTTATCATATAAATTATATAAAATGACCTGAAATAACCACTCATGATTGATCCAATGATCTCCCGCAATCGTACAAGAGAGGAAATCCACATCCGGAACATATTTATGCAAAGTGATAAATTTCCCGGCGGCTAGATGAAGCCAAAGGTCAAAATCCTTAATCTCAATATTGGCCACATAGACCAACAAACCAAAGATCGCGCCCACAGGCAATAAACCTGTTAAATAACTAATTTTGGCCCATATTTTTTCTTTCATAAAATCTCCACCAAAACTTATAAAACGCATTATGAGGCAATCGCTGCTTGTTATTCACAAATAGCGATCTTTTGTTTGATTTCTTCTTTCGCTGCTCCATCTTTTTCCAACTTAAGAGCCAGTTGATAAACCTCTTTAGCTTTTGCCGGATAATTTTTTGCGCACATTAAATCCCCAAGTTTTCTTAAATAAAAATTGTCCGAAGGAGACAACGCATAAGCCTTAGAGGCCAAAGCCCCGGCTTTGTTGACATTCCCTTCCTGCACATTGATCAAGGCTAAAAGAAAAAAGGCTGTGGCATCCTCCCGGCCCTCCAAAATCTTAGAACATTGTTTTTTCGCTTTTTCATACGCGCCTAACTCATAAAAACATCTGGCTAACTTTCTTGCCGTGTACAAATTATTTCCACCTAACAACTTCACCTTACGATAATTTTCCAGGGCCTCTGAATAGGCATTATTATCCAAAGCAATTTTGCCCAGGACTTCATATGCCTCGGCAAAATAAGGCGAAACCCGGATTGCCTGCGCTGCTTCCTGTTTTGCCTTCTCAGGAAATCCTAATTTCAAGAAAACATTAGCCCGGTTAATATTTCTATAAGGTGTAACCCTCCGTGTTCCGATATCCGTTAAGTCAATATCCTTTACTTCAACCGTTGACAAGTCTAGGGCATATTTTTTAATAATCGGTTGATTTTGAGGGATATTGCGAAGGAAGATAGTCGCGTCATAATCAAAATAGACAAGCTCCCACTCTTCATTCTGATAAAAGTACTGAAGAATCTGCTTACTGGGAGATGCGTACACCGACCCCAAAAAAGCGCCTGTCAGCTCATACGCATTGAAAATCTTATCGATTGCCTCCTGATCCCCATCAAAGGCCTTGCGATAGGTATCAAAATATTCAACACCATAAACTTCGGTCCTTCCATCAATAAAAACCCGAATGCGGGGAAAACATCTGCCCAGCAAGTATGCGCCGGAATTGAAATCATTAAAAAACCTGCCCTGCACATGATTTTCCACCAAGAAATCAACGGCCTTATATGGAAAATTGCGCAAAGACAGTCCTCCATTGTATTCGAATTTTCGGACATGATGGTCGAAATCATAATAGCCCCTTAAGGATAATTCTTGGCCAAAATTGAGCATGAACAAAATCAAAATAATTTTACCCCCGATGGATAATACACATACTGCGCGGAAATTATTAAGAAAGCGTGAGATGTGCACATTTGTCAAAACTTGCTGAATATTGGCGATGATGACAAAGTAAGCGGCGATAGCAAAATAAACAACATTGCGATTAGCATTTAATGAAAACAGTAAAAAGAAAAGCCAAAAAAGCAGCAATCCGACATCAAGCTTCTTGCGGTTAAGAATAAAACTCAGCGCTGAAAACAAAATCAGTAATTTATAATAAAAAAATCGTTGAAACACTAAAAGTGTATCTAAAGTAATGGGTTTCTGAAGCTCCCCGATATGCTTGTAAAACATTTTGGAATCACCGGAAACAGACCAAAAGATCTTGAACGGATACAAGGCTCCTTCAAAAAAATGGGGATTAAACAAACAGGCCAAAACAACCATACCGAAAGCATACTTCAATAAAGAATATTCTTTATCGGTTAACCGGGCTGTCTTGTTCCATTCAAAAGGCAGGGATACATGCCGCTTAATCCATTCCCCGGCTAACCCGATCAGAATGATACAAGGGCCTAAAATAAAAAATCCATGAATATTGTTCCATAAGATTTGAAGGAAGAACAGGATCACAAGTGATCTTTTGCTTTCAAGCTGAGAAGCCAAAATAAAAAAATACAGCACAAAGAACATCAAACTGAAGAGATCCGGCCGGTGAGTAAAACGCATCTGAAAAACCATGAAAACAAAAAACAAAGTTATAAGCGGGACAAGTTGCAAATCCTCCTGATAACCCATCATCAAAAGCAGAAGAAAAATAAAAGCAACAAGCCCTATTTGCAAGTAGATCAATCCATCCACTCCCAGGAGACTATAAAAAATATGCGTGATAAACTGAAATAACCATTCATGATTGATCCAGGATTTACCGGCGATAGTAGCGGAAAGGACATCTACCTTGGGAATGCTGAAATTTTCAGCGATATGCCTTCCGGTTGCTAAATGGAGCCAAATGTCTAAATCCTTGATCTCAACATTGGCCGCAAAAATCACCACTCCCATCAAGATGATAACGGCCAGGATACTCAAGATCACATTAATTTTTTTCAAAAGCCATTCACTTATCATAAATTTATTTTCGTTCCATCAGCACGAAATGCCCCGCGGATTGTTCCTTCAACTCACAATCGGAAGAAAGAACAAATGCCTGTTTCTTTTGCGAAGATTTATATTTTATTGCGGCAGATAACAATTCCTTTGTATAAGGATGTACCGGATTCTGAAATATCTCCTTTGTCGGAGCCAACTCAACGATTTTGCCTTGATACATCACGGCTATCTTGTGACAAATTCTTTGAACAACTTTTAAATTATGCGAGATAAAAAGATAAGTCAAATCAAACTTGTTCTGAATATGGGCCAAAAGATCAAGCAACTCTTTTTGTATAATCACATCCAAAGCAGAAACAGCCTCGTCCAGGATCAATAATTGAGGACGCATAACTAAAGCTCTGGCTATAGCGATACGCTGCCTTTCCCCGCCACTGAATTCGTGGGGATACCGGTCTAAAATACGCGGATCCATTTGCACAGAAACCAACGCATCTTTTATCTTCTTTTCTTTCTCTGAAAAAGACTTGGCCTTTCCTTGGTCCAGAGACAAGGCCTCCAACAAAGTATTCCTGATCGTAAACCGGGGGTCCAGACTGCTGTAGGGATCCTGAAAAACCATCTGAATCTGGTTGCGATACTTCCTGAAAGCTCTTGGTGGTAAATCTGTAATATCTCTATTCTTGAGAAATATCTTTCCCTTATCAATAGTGATCAATTTCAAGATTACCCTGGCTAAAGTCGTTTTACCACAACCTGACTCACCCACAAGCCCTAAATTTTCGCCTGAACTGACGCTAAGGTCCAAATCATCTACAGCCTTTACTACACTCTGGGAACCCGTAATAAAGTTCTTATGCGAACGATATGCTTTCGTCACCTTCTTTAATTCGATCAACATCTCATTCATGATCTTTTCAAGATTGCCATCAGAAGGAAACGTACTTCTAATCGCAAGATCCCTGCTTTCTTTATTATCATTATATTTATTATTAAAATGATTGATAT
>JAGYNW010000192.1 GCA_018399915.1 Candidatus Omnitrophota bacterium | reverse complement strand
TCATCGTCGCTCTCAAGCCGCGAACAACTCTCTTCCAGAAATGTGTTCAATTCCAGTGTGTCCTCGATGACCACGATCCGGTCACTGTCCGGAATAAAGGCTAACAGGGCATTCAGCATGGTCGTCTTCCCGACGCCCGGGCCACCGGCCAGCATCAGATTCGCAGGCCGGATCGCCATGCCTTCCAGATACATCCACAACTGCGCGGCCAGCTCATGAGTCATAGTCCCAGAACGGATCATGTCAATAATGCTTAACGGTGTGACCTTGGCCTTGGTAATCGTGATCTGCGGCCCGAACGGCGCCAAGGCGATATTCACGCGGCCTTCCAGGTTGGGAAGTTCAATATTCACGATCTTGGTCAGGCACGTCCTGCCGGAAAAAAACAAAAGTTTCTGCACAAAATGGTCCAGCTCCTTCTGATTGGCAAACTGCTTGTTGGTGCAGATAAAACCTTTCTGACTGTGATGCACATAGATCGGCTTGATATTATTGATGATAATATCTTCCACATTAAAGTCGCACAGGATCTCAGTCAGGATCCCGTAAGAAAGAAAGCTCTGAATAAAGTCCAGTCTCTTGTCCGGGTCCTCTATCTCAGCCCGGATCTCGGAAAATTCTCCGTCACGCATCAGCTTATCAATGGCCCCGGAGACCATGATCTCCCGGTCGGCCTGATTGATAAGCAGATTCATCCGTCCGCTAAGCGCTTCCATAATGCGCTCTTCTACTTTTATCGCGAGCATCCGCTCCATGAAAATTCCTGTTCTTTTTTTACTGTTGCCGGCTAAATCCAGCCGGGATATTTTATAAATCGAAAAAAACTCGTCACCATCAGCTTATTTTATTAGCTATTATAATGCCTAATTGAGGGAGTTCAAGCACAATCTTATTCTTCCGCTCCCTCTTCGGTAACCGGCTTGGTTATCACCGTCAGCGCTTTATCCAGATCCATGTACGTCCGCGCGGCCCGCCGGATATCCTGCGGCGTCACCTGATCAATCAACGCATCATATTCCTTGTAATGATCATAGCCGAACCCGTACAACTCATCAAGCGCGCAATTAAAGGCCAAAGCGCCATTGGTCTGGATCGAGGCCTTGAACGTGCCTTTCAGGTACGCCTTCACATCGTCAAGTTCCTCGGTGGGAACCGGCTCTGTTTGCAACCGTTCGATCTGAGCGCGGACGATCTGTTTGACCCTGGCAATCGCACCGGTATTGGTCAAGACATAGATCTTGACACTGCCGGTCCCCTGCCCCGGCAATGAATACGCGCCCAAGGTGTAGGCCTCGCCTAGTTCTTCCCGGATCGCATTGAAAAGCCGCCCGCTTAAAGACGAACCCAGGATCGATGTGGCCACTTCGAGTGTATATTGATCCGGATCCCCGATCTCGACTCCGCGGAATCCCCACATAAGCATGACCTGTTCTTTATTCAGAGCATATTCTTTTTCGATAGGCGCGCTGATCTCCCCGGCCTGCGGACGGGCCAATTCGACGGGTTTGTCAGAAAGCGTGGCAAAGCGCTCTGTCAAAGACTTTTGGAGCTGCGCCAGGTCAAAATCCCCAAAGACCGAAACCACCATATTTTCAGGATAAGTCCATTTGCGGTAAAAGGCCTGAACATCCTCACGCCGGATACGGGCAATCGATTCGGCAGTTCCCTGCACATCATAACGCAAGGGATGATCCGGATGCAGGAGTTTTTTCATTTTCCTGTCGGTAAAAGCAAAAATGCTGTCATCCAGGGACTTGATCTCTGCCAGAGTATCCTCCTTGGCCTGGGCGATCTCTTTACTATTGAACAGTGGATATTTGATCAGTTCTTCCGCCAAATCCAGGGCTACGTCAATATCCCCGGCCAGACAATCCACATTCAGGCCATAAGTATATTTTCCCGAATAAGCCCCCAGACGCATACCGCGCGAATCCGTTAATTGCGATATCTCTTCAAAACTCAAGTTCTCTGAGCCCTTGGGCCATACGGTTGCCATAAGCTGTGAGATCCCGTTCATTTCCTTCGATTCCTGCAGCAATCCCCCGTTAAGCGTGACCCGCATGCTGACCAACGGGAACGTAGGGTCATCCCGCAAAACCAGGGTCAATCCATTGTCCAGGACCACGCGGGTAATGTCGCTGGCAACCGGCTTCTGTTGCGGGGCAACCGCTGATTGATCAGTGCCCAGTGGCTTGAGGATCACAATATTCATGGCCTCAGGCCTCAAATACCTTTGGGCCACATCCCTAATATCCGCATTGCTCACATTGCGGATGGCATCCACATACTTTTCCGAAAAACAGTAATCGCCGGCAAAGGCCTCATCCACTGCCCGGGCATAGGCTACCTGGCCCGAGGTCTGATTAGCAAAGACATACTCACTCAAGACCTTGCGTTTGGCGGTCTCTAACTCCTCGGGCGCAACCCCGTCCTGTTGGATATCCGCGATATGCGCGCCTACCAGCTCCTCGATCTTCGCCGCATTGGGATAATCAAACAACACCCCGACCCGGAATATGCCTTTATCCACGGGCGTATAATTATAGGCACTGATGCTGTAGGCCAACTGTTTGTCCCTATAAATATCTTTATAGAGACGGGACGTTTTTCCCTGCCCCAATACCTTGGCCAGGACATCCAGGGCATAAAGGTCTCTGTTTAGAAGACTGACGCTCGGAAAAGAGATCGTCATGCGGGATAACTCCGTGGGATAGGTCTCTTCATAGCGACGCGAACTGATCTGTTGCGGCTCAGCGGGTAGATTGCGCACCACACTGGCACCGCGCGGATACCCGCCCCACTTCTCTTTGATCTTCTTGATAATGTCCCCATCCTCGATGCGGCCGGCCACAGATAAAATGATATTATTGGGCACATAAAATTTTTTATAATACCGCATCATATCTTCCTGAGAGATTTTCTTAAAATAATCCTCATAACCGATAATCGGGTCTTTATAAGGATGGCGGATAAACACTGTCGTATTGGTAATCTCCTGCAACTTCCGGGAAGGATTATCATTATGCAACCGCATTTCATTAAGAATCACTTCCCGCTCCTTGGCAAATTCGACAGGATCGAGCTTCGAGTTCATCACCATGTCCGAGAGCACATCCAACGCCACATCAAACGCCTCATAGGGAACCGTGATGGTATAGATCGCGTAATCCTTGCCGGTCGACGCATTGATCGTACCGCCCACGCTCTGGATCTCAGAGGGAATCTCTTGAGACGAGCGCTTGTCGGTTCCCTTAAAAAGCATGTGTTCCAGAAAATGCGATATGCCGGCCCCTAAAAATTCCCCTTCGGTCGCCGAGCCTGCCTTGACCAGGGCGTAGACTGACACCATGGTGCTGTGCGGCATGTCACTGATCAAGACCGTTAATCCATTATCCAAAACCGTCTTTTCCACGGAAAGCTTTTGCGCGCAGACCGCGCCGCTAATCCATCCGAACACAAGGGCCATGCCCAACAATCCAATAAATAATTTTCTCACGAATATCTCCTTTTCAGGATGCACATATGAACAATGCTGCCATCCGGCTCTTGGTTAGTTTCCCTTTTTGCGGAAATCCTCCAGCAATTTCTTGATATCATTTTCCGCGTTCTTGGATATCTGCGATATGATAAAAATCAATAAAGAAAATTGCCAGCAATCTTCCGGACCGACCAGCAACCCCACATTCACATCCTCTTTGCGCTGAAGGTCTTGCTGATAATGTTTGATCGCCTCAGATAAAGCGCCTTCATGCACATCCAGCGAACTTGTAATATTATCATAATGCAAGGAAGGCAAAGAAATCCCCCGCACCAACAAAAAATTGATCAAGGCGTCTTTTCCGAATTGGGATGTGTCATCAAGTTCGAACCCATTCAACAAAGGTTGAAAAGGCGGCATAATGATCGAAGGCTTTTCAACGACAACCTCGCCTTTTCGGACGATCGTATCACCCTGATTGATCACTGACTCAGAAAGAAGCACATACGGCACATGGGTTTCCGCCGTTGTCTTCAAAGACTTGATCCGCGCTCTTATGATCTCTGTCTGTTTTAAGGACTTCTCCCACATCTTTTCAAAATCCACTACAACCTCCTCAATTAGCGCATCATTAAAAATACATCTCAATCCTGAGTGAATGCGCCGTATTTTTTAAACTTTTCATGATAAGCCATTTTCTTATTCAGATAAGAATGATCTTATTTTTTTTCATCTATTAATACAGTATTCTACCGATTTAAGGATTTTTTTCAACCGTTTTCCTTGCTTCCGCAACAAACTTCCGCGACCTAAACCCTTTCGAAAATATTTCCGTCAGTCTTTGACTATAATAAATATTAATGATATAAATGATG
>JAGYNW010000191.1 GCA_018399915.1 Candidatus Omnitrophota bacterium | reverse complement strand
CGTAAGCCGGGATCTGTAACAACGCTTCCGGTAAAAAACGTCCATACGCGATAACCACAAAAAGATCACAATGCAATGATTTTACTGTTTTCCTGAAATCCTCTTCATTGAGGTCTTTCGGCTGCAATACCGCAACCCCTCTTTCTAAAGCAATCGTTTTTATCCGGGAAAATTGAACACGCATGCCGCGGCCTTTGGGCTTATCCGGCTGCGTCACACAGGCAATGACCTTATGCGCCGAACAGAAAAGGGCCTCCAGATGCACGGCTGCGAAATCATCGCTTCCAAAAAAAATGATATTCATGACTCCCCTCTTTTTTATACAATTCTAATAATCGACCCTGATCGAGGAAATAATGCTTTTTTTGCCTCGTGTTTTTTTAACCCCACTCTTGGCCAAGTCTAATAATGGCGTCAACGAAGGCCCCTGCAGCATAATGGAAAACCGATACTGATCTCTCAACTTGGGATGAACATCCGGATGCGATTCGCTCACCGTGATTCCCTTGACCTTAAGGCCTTTAACCCCGGCGCTTTCCGGATTTTCCTGGATCGCAACCAGTTTCTCGAAAAGCCGATGGCTATAGTCCAAAACCGCTTCGTGCTCCTTGCCTCTGGAAATAATATATACTAATCTTCGAAAAGGGGGAAGCCCTATCTCTTTACGCAAGGCTAACTCCTCCCGGTAAAATTTCTCATAATCCATCTTTAGGGCCGCCCGGATAATATAATTATCCATCATCGAGGTTTGGACCAACAAAGTCTGCCTGGCCATTTGCCTTAACCGGGCCAATAACGTAAAGGCCCTTTGGCCGGAACGAAAATCAAAATAATTCAATTCCGCATCAAAACTGATCACCCCGACCAGATCCGCGTGAACCGTGCCTTGCAAACCCAAGACGGCCTGGGTCGCGATAACAATATCCGCTTTATGCGGATAAACTTTGGACTCTTTGTTGTAATACCTTACCCGGGCTTGCGGATATAACCGGGCAGCCTCACTTTGAAGCTTCTCAACCCCGATACCGACAGAACGCAAATAATTACCTTTACAGGAAGGACAAAATTTGGGCAAGGCCTGATTGTAGTTGCAATGCTTGCAGACCATCTTTTGTTGAGAAAAAAGGTAGGTAAGATTGACATCGCACCTCCCGCATTTCAAAACAAACCCGCATTCATTGCAACTGGTCATGGTGAAAAATCCCTTTCGGTTCATGAAAAGAAGCACCTTCCCTTGCTCGCGCAAGGTTTTTTCCATACTGACCTGAAGCGGAAAAGATAGCCGGGACGTCTTTTGGGGATTATAATTAGTCAGATCAACCAACTTCATCGCACTGGACAGACCTTCTTTTGTCTCTTCTAACGCGTGTTTGCGGCCCTGGAATTTATGCCAACTTTCAGCCGTAGGGGCCGAACTCACATAGACAAGATCACAGCCCTCAATCTGATGACGCATTTCCGCGACCCGGCCCGCTTGATAATAAGGGGATTGTTCCTGCTTGTAGGCGGGATTTTCCTCATCCCAAACAATGATCAAACCTAAAGAACGTGAGGGAGCAAAAATCGCCGATCGCGTTCCTAAGACCAATTTCCCCTCGCCCCCCAAAATCTTCTGCCATAGCTCTTCTTCTTTTTTAGCCGAACACTTATTTTCTAATATAAGAATGTCACAATCAATTTTTTCCTTAAAAAATTGTTCCATGCCTTTGATCATTTTATTTTCCGGAACCAAAAAAAGCACACTTTGTTGGGCGGCTATGACCTTGGCTATCCGGGGCAATAATATCTCCCAGCGCTTATACGCCGAGGCATCCGTAAGCAAAATCATGCGGCCCGGCGCCTCATCGCGACGCTTGCGCTCCAGAGGACCGTCCAACGTAAAAAACTTTTTCTTCCGCAAAAAGACCGGAAGCATAGCCTCAATGGCTTCGCCCAGAGAACATCCATAATGGCGGCTTAAATGGCTCGCTAATGACAATTCCGGGCCGCCCAAAACAGCTTGCGCGTCTAAAACATCCAGGATGGGATTTAACCGTTTGAATGCGGAACGCTGGGCAAACCCCGTAATATAACCCAACATCCGACGACGGTTAAACAGCACCAAAACCCGCATACCCGGCTGCACCTTTTCTCTCAGGGGCTCCGGCACGGAATAATCAAAAGGGCCTTCAACCGGAAGGCCGACAACAATTTTTGCTATTTTGGAAGACATAGGATTTCTGAGATGTCCTTATAAATAAATATTAGTTCTTTAATATCATAAACAGGAAAAAGCATTGAATCATAAATCTTCCTGCTGTCAATCGAGGGATACGTTTACAGATTGGGAAACTGAAAATTTTATACACCGATAATACAAAAAAAGCAAGCTATTCAGGATTACGCGGGATCTGAAGAGGTGCCGGTAGGATGCAACAAGGCGAGAATATCATTAACTGCGTTGGGTCGCGCCAATGCCCGGGATCTTTCGACCGCCTCCCTGAGCGCCTCTGGCGATTGAATAAACTTTTTGATCTCAGCAACGATCCCGTCAATAGAAAGGCCACTGATCCCCACTCCGGACTGCTTGAGCACATAAATATTATTAGTCTCTTGGCCAGGTATGGCATTAAAAAAGATCATAGGAAGGCTCTTGACCAAGGCCTCGGAAATGGACAAACCTCCCGGCTTTGTGATCATAATATCGGATAATGCCATCATCTCATCCATATTATCAACCAGCCCAAAGACCGCAACAAACTTATAGTCTTTTTCCGTGAGGGTTTTTTTCAGATTTTCATTATGCCCGCAGATCACAACCACCTGACAAGCTCCGTCAATGGCCTGAATGATTTCCTCGATAGGCCCGATACCGAAAGAACCTGTTGCCATGAGCACCGTGAAACGCTCCTCATCGATTCCCAAACTTCGTCTCAGCTCCCCTTTATTAGGATGTTGAGAAAATTTTTCATGGGTAGGAATACCCGCGTCTACGATGCTTTCAGGGGCAACCCCAATCTTTACCAGCTTTTCTTTAGTCCAAGGGCTGGCAACAGAATACATATCCACACCATCAGCCAGCCAGATCTTATGAACATCAAAGTCCGTAACTGCGCTAACAAGCCGGGACTTGACCAATCCTTTGCGCTTAAGCGCGGAAATCACTTCATTCGGCATAAAATGCGTCGAAAAAACGCAATCAAACTGCTGTTCGACCAAATAATCCTGAAATCCTTTCACATTGATAGAATTGTAAAGCCTTCGGAATCCCCTGATAAAGGGCTGAATCCAGGCATGATCAATCAATCCGAAAGCGAATCCCCACAACCACGGCACTTTAGAAATAAGAAAAAAATACGATTCGCGATACAATTTTTTGAAAGAAGGTGAGGTTTTATCAAGGGCGTCTAAAAGCGTAATGTCATGGGCTTCCGGAAGCTTCTTTAATCCATCATAAAGCGCTTCAGCGGCCTTCAGATGCCCCGCCCCGGCGGAGGCATGAACGACAAGTATTTTCATAATTGCGCCAGGATGTTTTTGGTTTTGTATTGGCTGACCCGGATTCCCTTGCTGCGAATAATGATCTTGGTGGCTTCCAACAGATCATTAACGATATAATCAGGCTTTATACCCCAGTCTTTCACTTGCTCCTTGGTGCATCTTCCGGTCAGGACAAAAATGGTCTTAAGCCGGGCATTAAACCCGGTCAAAATGTCGGATTTGGTATCTCCGACAAAATACGACCCTGCCGCCATCTTCAATGGCTGATTGATCGACTCCAATGCGTTTTCAATATTTCCTATCCCGGGCTTACGGCAATCACATTCAGCATCTGAACGATGCATGCAATAAAACACCTTTTCGATCTTTCCCTGGGCTTTAGTCACGCCATCAAGCATTTTTCTGGTAATCCGATTAAGTTTATTTTCGCTATAAACCCCTTTACCTACGCCTGCTTGATTGGAAATGACAAAAATCGTGAAACCCGCTTCCGTGAGCCTCCGTATAGCCTCCAATGAGCCAGGAATAAAATGGAAATTCTTTACTTTCGTCACATAATTCCCGTTCCCGGGAAATTCATTGATGACGCCATCTCGGTCTAAAAATACATATTTCAAAACAACAATCCTTGTTAGATTAATAACGGTTTATTCATTCTTTAGAAGCGTTTCGTTTCAATTCCCAAAATTTCGCATAACTGACAATTTGATACAGGGAAGCAAAAACCGCCAACATAAACCCGATAAACCCGTCTTTGTACCCTTTTTTTCCAATATACGTGCGAAAAAACCTATCCAGCGTACGCCAAAAAGCCTTTCCGAACCCCATCTGCCGGTCGGACTGAAACCATTTCTTGGCTTCCAGGGTTGTTTGTCCGTTCAGCTTGGCCAGGAAATGAGAAAAATCT
>JAGYNW010000190.1 GCA_018399915.1 Candidatus Omnitrophota bacterium | reverse complement strand
ATAAACCCCACCCAGTTGAAAACTCTTTATTAATTGCTTCACTATTAAAAAGTACTTTTATTTTCATTTCCGAATCCTTTTTTTATCCTTTATGCAAAACCAGATCTTTTACTTCTCCCCATGGAAAAAAAATTAAAACAAATCTTCAAGCCCTTCTTCTGCATTAATCTTGTTTTCCAAACCATAATCTATGACATTCCCAGCAATTGCAATTTCAGTCGTAGAATTAAGCGGGAAATCCGGGACCGACCTTGCGACCTCATCAATCCATTCTTTATGAAATATTTCATTACCCTTAATCAGCTGACGCCTCAATGGCATGTTTTAAAAAACAGGGAATACACTCGTTAACTCCTGTTCTTAAAATATTATTGCACTGCTTGACTTAATTTTTCCCAAATTTGAGTTACTCTTTCTTTAATGGTTGCATCTGCTCCCTCAATGATGGTTTTACCTTGTACCATTGCTTTCACAACCGACTTATCAAAACCGATTTTTCCTATAACTTCAACATCACTCCTCTTACACACTTCCATTATTCTTTCGGACATATCCGTATTTAAATCGTATTTATTAATAACAACTTTAGTTAATATCCTGAAATGTTTCGCTACCTCTATAACCCTCAAGGCATCATGCATTCCTGAAAGAGTCGGCTCAGTAACCACAACAGCGCAATCAACACCGGATAAAGACGCGATAACCGGACACCCAATCCCGGGGGAACCGTCAATAATAATCCAACGGCTGTTATTTTTTTCCGCTAATTCTTTCGCCTTTTTTCGTACTAAACTCACTAACTTCCCCGAATTTTCTTCAGCAATCCCCAACTTGGCATGAACCATGGGACCAAAACGTGTATTTGACACAAACCATTCACCTGAAAGATTTTCTTCCATAGTTATGGCCTGTGAAGGACAAGCAAAATGACAAAATCCGCACCCTTCACAAGAAACAGGATCAATAATAAAATTTTCAGCAACAGCGTTAAACCTGCAAAGTTCTCGGCATTTACCGCATTGAATACACTTTTTCTGATCGATTCTTGCCGTAAATCCGCTTTTGAATTCTTCCGTATGTTCAATCTCAGGTTGAAGCAATAAATGCAAATCCGCCGCGTCAACATCGCAGTCGGCCATAACTTTTTTATGGGCTAAGGCAGCAAAACTGGCGGTTAAAACCGTTTTTCCTGTCCCGCCTTTCCCGCTTATGATAACAATCTGTTTCATTTCTGATATATCCTTTATAAATCACATTTTGCTATAGGCATCTTGGGCCGCTAAAACGATCGGAAACATCGTTGGCGCACTTGTTAAATAAGGATGCGTTGCAACCTGCAAGGTTTCCAGTTCCGTAAACGACATCCGTTTTTGGATTGCCACACCAATGACATTAATCAATTGCGCACATGACATTCCGCAACTAATCTGTCCTCCCAATATAATTCCGGACTGTTTTGAAAAAATTAATTTAATCCTGCTTTTATACGCACCCGGAAGAGAAGCCGGATGCTTATCAACTCCATCAACGCTTCCCATAACAACTTCAAATCCTTCTTCAAGGGCCGTTTTTTCAGTTAAACCGGCAGAGCCTAATACCATCCCGTCTATGTAGGTTGAATAAACAGCGATCGTTCCTTTGTTTTCTCTGACAACTTTTATTTTATAAAGATTCGCTCCAGCGATTCTCGCTTCGGATGTCGCAGTTGATGCCAACATAACAGGAATTGCCTTTCGTGTATAAAAATCTCTTTTGCAGGAACAATCTCCTATCGCAAAAACATCACGGTCTAATGTAGTTCGCGTATATTCATCAACTAAAAGTCCTTTACAAGATCCGATTTCCAATCCTGCATTAACGGCTAATTCCACATTCGGCGTTGACCCTATCCCGAGTATGATTCCATCAATTTCTCTCTCTTCTCCATTTGAAAACCGCACTTTCTCAACCTTTTCCGATCCGATAATTTCATCTACCCGAACGTTTGTTAAAACAGTTACTCCCTTCTTTCTTAATTTATCTTCGGCCGTTAAAGAAAATTCTTCATCAAAAGAATTGGCCAACAAATGCGGCAACATTTCAACTATTGAAACCCTCATCCCTTCTAATTTGCCCAATTCATCGGCAAACTCTACGCCGATGAATCCTCCTCCGATGATCAGAACATTCTTGCACTGTTTAATTTCATGAATAATTCTCTTTAAATATCCCATCTCTTTATGGATGGAATACACGCCTTGCTTATCAATTCCTTTTATGGGCAAAACAATTGGCGTTGAACCCATAGCCAAAATAAGCTTTTCATAAGAATATTTATCTTTTCTGGATGTCTCCACCGTCTTATTCTTCCGGTCAAGGCTTACCGCTTTGTCGATGACAACGTCAATATTATTTTTTTCCAACGATGCCATTCCCAATCTATTTTCTTCGGGATTATCTAAAGTTGCAAACATATAAGGAATACCGCAAGGGATCACTCCGTCATCAATATCTTTCATGACTAACACGTTTTTGGATGGATAATACTTTTTAGCCGTAACGGCGCTCACTACCCCGGCCGGTCCTCCTCCAATAATAAGAATGTCTGTTTTTCTTTCCATAGATCCTCCCGAATAAATTAATCTTTTTTGATTTTACGGAACAATCGTTGAAACCGTTCGCGATATTCAGGCAATGATTCAACGATTGTTTTCCCCTTTGAATATCCTTCGGCTATTCTTCTCTCAAAAGGTATGCGCATTAAAATAGGAATATGTTGTTCTTGGCAATACGTATCAGTTTTATCGTCGCCCAAATCAGACCGGTTAACAACAACCCCGAAGGGAATATTTAATTTTCGCATCACCTCAACCGCCAGAATTAAATCATTAAGTCCAAAAGGGGTCGGCTCAGTTACCAGAAGACAAAAATCACTTGACTTGATAGATTCAATAACAGGACAGGATGTGCCCGGAGGAGCATCAATAATCGATACTTTTGCCGGATTGATATGGCTTTTAACAGCCCTGATAAGCGGCGGGGCCATGGCTTCGCCGATATTTAATTTGCCATGAACAAACTGAACATTATTATTTTTGCCTGTCTCAACAACGCCAATCTCTTTATTCACTTCTTTAATCGCATCCTGAGGGCAAAAATAACGGCAGGATCCGCATCCATGGCATAATTCTGGAAAAACCAAAATCTTCTTTTTTAAAACTGCAATGGCATTGTAAAAGCAAACGTCTTGACATTTACCGCAATAATTACATTTAGTTTCATCCACTTGAGGAACGGGAATGTATATCTTTTCCTTATTTGTAATTTCCGGCTTAATAAATATATGAGAATTCGGTTCCTCGACATCACAATCAAAAATCTGGACATTTGAAATCGACAATGCCAAACTTGTCGCAACTATTGTTTTCCCCGTACCCCCTTTGCCGCTGGCTACTGATATAATCATTATTATAAATTCCTCTTTCTATTTATCCGAATTCGCTCAGCTTGAAATAATAAATCCTATTCAAATAAGTGGTGCTTGTTTTTCCATGCCAATAACCGTAATAATAGTATCTAAAAATCAGTAGCAATGATTTAGATCATCACAAACACTCTGTGCGCAATCATAAAAGATTAAAAAAGTTCGCGACCAAAAGATATTTCTTATTTAGCATACAGTCTCGGCATTACCTGCTTTCAATTCTTAAATCTCCATATTTTCATAAGCATTAACGATAACCATATTCTCATATCCACAAATTACAATATTTTCACCCCGCCCAGTATTCAATCATCCTCTTGTCATTTTATTCCCGCACTTTGGACAGTTTAGGGTATTGCAGGGAACTCCCGGCTGATGCGGAACCCTTTCTCCGCAATGGGGACAAACACAATTTCCTCCCGGACCGGGATTATTTCCACCAAAACCCCGACCTTGCCCTTGTCCCATTGGACCTCTCCCATCTCCACCTGGCATATCACACCTCCTTAACTTGGAAAAGATATTGCTTCATTTGGACATTGATTAACACACGCACAACACTCAACGCATTCTTCGCTGACAACCGCCTTATTGTTTTCAATTTTTATAGCATTAACACCACATATATCGACACAAACACCGCATCCAGTACATTTTTCATTATCTATTTTAACAGCCACCTTTCCTCCTGTTGAAACCTGCTATTTTGTACCAGGCATCCCAAATTTTGAGTTTACACTGGGGCCATTCATAGGTTTTAATTCATTTCGCTTATACTTTTCAATTGCCTCGCGGATCGTCCCTTCTACTTCTGTAATAACCTCTATTTCTGCCGCCTCTAATGTTTGAAAGGCATTGGGACCGACATTACCCGTTAAGACAGCTTTTATAGACTTATTTGCTATCAGTTGCCCGGATTGAACTCCA
>JAGYNW010000019.1 GCA_018399915.1 Candidatus Omnitrophota bacterium | reverse complement strand
AAACGCCGGTCAGGAAGAAAAAAACCGCCAAGAAAAAAACTGCGGCTAAATAAATAGGTCCGGGAGGGGATAAAGAGGTATGTTCCCTGGCGTGTTCATTTATTTTATGAAAAACAGTCTTGCAATGATATGTTTATTGTTTTTGGCGTCTTTGAGTTTCCCGGGGCGGCTGATGGCGCAAGTTTCTCCTGAGACAACGCAAGTTGCGCCTGAGATCCTTCCACAAGCGGCTGAAGCCATAGGGAAGCAGATGAGCCGGGAGGAGAAAATAGAAGCCGCCTTAAAAGCGTTAGCGCAAAAGAAAAAAAATGAGCCGCAGGGGTCTAAGGTGTCAAAAAAGGTTGAGATCATTTATCCCCGAAGGACTTCTTTGGGGCGTTTGCCCGGTGAGAATGAGAAAACAAATGTCCGGTCCGCTGTCAAACCCATGAATATCGCCCAAGATGGGTCTTCCGGTTTTGAGATGATGGTCAATGGAAAGAAATACAGCACTCTTAAGAAGTACAAGGCTGCCCGGTTGAAAAATCTTCTTAAAGAGTCTTTTTTTCAGGCCAATATGGATGTTAATGCTTTTACGGATGAAGAGTTGATGGACATCATCAAGGATATCCGTCAAAATGATTTTTTAGCCAAAAATGATAGTTTGTCAGAGATGAAAAAGATGATGGGCCTTTACAATAAGCGCCGGGATACGAATGAAAAATTATCGGTTGATTTTAATAAGGTGAAGACCATTATTATTCGGCCCAAAGGCCAGCCCCGGGTTTCGGATTGACTTGATGTGTATGATTTTGCGCAGATTATTTGTTGAAAGGACATAACTTATTCATTCTTCAAAGTTTACCCGTCTCTCGCACCGCGTCGCTTTTTCTCTTGATCTTTGCTTTGCGTGTGCCCGCCGGCCTCATTTTTAAATCTTGACTAAGATATCGCCCGATAGTATAATGCACACTCTGGTGTTGATATATATTAATAGAATTTATTATTATAATAATATATATCGTTTGTGTGTGTGCCTTCATGAATAAGCACAGAGGAAAAATATTTTTACAAAGTAAATCTTAAATTTTTTAAGGAGGAAAAGACATTGGTTTTACTAAAGGACAGAAAAACAGAAATCATTGACAATTACAAAGGCCATTCCAAGGACACGGGTTCTCCGGTTGTCCAGATCGCCCTTTTGTCAGAAAAGATCAACTATCTCACAGATCATTTTAAAGTTCATAAAAAGGATTTTCATTCCCGTCGTGGGCTTTTGATGATGATCGGAAAACGAAGGAGACTTCTTGCGTACTTGAAGAGTAAAGACCAGCAAAAGTATCAAGAAACTCTCGCAAAATTAAATTTACGTAAATAAAGCCTGCGGGCTTACCCCTTGGCTTGAAAGCCTTCTCAAAAGGAGTGTGGCAAAGGTTTAAGGGTGACAAGGTAAGGAAAGAATATGACTTTAGTTGCAAAAGAAATCGAAGTAGGTTCAAAGAAAATTTTTATTGAAAGCGGAAAATTAGCCAAACAGGCAAGCGGGTCAGTAACCGTAACTTGTGGAGGGACAGTTGTTTTGGTGGCTGTTTGTATGTCCCCCAAGGCAAAGCCGGATGCCAGTTTTTTCCCGCTTCTGGTGGAATACGCGGAAAAGACTTATTCCGCCGGACGGATTCCGGGCGGATTTTTCAAGCGCGAAGGACGTCCCACCCAGAAGGAGATATTGACCTCCCGGATGATCGACCGGCCTCTTCGCCCGTTGTTCCCGGAAGGGTTTTTAAATGATGTTGTGGTCACCTGTACTGTTTTGAGTTCAGATGGGGAGAACGATCCGGACATCCTGGCCTTGATCGGGGCCTCCAGCGCATTAACGATCTCGGATATTCCTTTTGACGGACCCGTCGGCGGCGTCCGTGTTGGTTTAATGGGAGAAGAATTGATCATTAACCCGACCTATGCGGAAAGGCAGGAAAGCGTTTTAGAGCTATTCGTTGTCGGCCATGAAAATGGTGTGGTGATGATTGAAGGGGAAGGGAACCAGGCAACGGAAGAGCAAGTGATGAAGGCCTTGCGTTTTGCCGAAAAAGAACTTCAGCCGATTCGCGCGATTCAGATGGAATTACAGAAAGAGATCGGTAAAGAAAAAGCCGAGGTAGACCTTTTCGCGCTCAGTCCTGAGTTAAAACAAAAAGTCACAGAGATGACCAAATCCCGTGTTGATGAAATTTACCGGATCGCAGATAAAGCCGAACGGGAAAAGGCGTTGAGAGCGTTGATCGATGAAGTTTCCGGAGACATGAGCGTTTTCGAGAGTTTCAACACAGAGGATAAGGAAGTGTCGGCAAGTGATATCAGAAATTTGATTGACGGTGTGGAATACGAAGTTGTCAGGAATATGGTATTTACCGAAGGTAAAAGGGCTGATGGGCGTGGGGTCAAAGAACTCCGTTCCTTATCTTCAGAGATCAATGTCTTGCCGCGCACTCATGGCGCGAGTTTATTTACCCGTGGACAAACCCAAAGTTTATCCGTGGTTACATTGGGAAATAAACGTGATGAACAGATGGTGGAATCCTTGGAAGGCGTGGCATACAACAATTTTATGCTTCATTACAATTTCCCTTCTTTCAGTGTGGGTGAAGCCAGGGGCTCGCGCGGTCCGGGACGCCGAGAGATCGGTCACGGCGCTTTGGCGGCCAAGGCTTTGTCCGCGGTCTTGCCGACCCGGGAAGAGTTTCCTTACACTATCCGTATTGTTTCGGAGATCCTGGAATCGAACGGTTCTTCCAGTATGGCCAGTGTTTGCGCCGGGTGTTTGAGCCTGATGACTGCCGGGGTTCCCATCAAGAATCCGGTGGCTGGAATTTCGGTCGGCCTGTTATTAGGTGAGAACAAAGATGATTATGTCCTTTTGACCGATATTATGGGCCTGGAAGACCATTTCGGCGATATGGATTACAAAATAGCCGGTACGGAAAACGGGATTACCGCGATTCAGTTGGACCTTAAGGTCAAAGGCCTGTCTTTGGAAATTTTATCCAAAGGCCTGGACCAGGCTAAAGAGGCCCGGCTTGAGATATTAAAAAATATGGCTACCGCTATTGCCAAGCCTAATGAGGATGTTTCGGAATACGCACCGCGTATCGAGATCACGAAGGTTCCTCAGGATAAAATCGGAGAAGTTATCGGTCCGGGCGGGAAGATGATCAAGAAGATCATGGAAGACACCGGAGCTGAATCGATCGATATCGATGATGACGGCAAGGTCGTTATTTCCGCCGCGGATAAGGAATCCGCGATGAAGGCCGTGAACTTCATCGATCAACTGATGGAGACGCCTGAGATCGGAAAGATTTATGACGCGGTTGTCACCCGGGTTGAGAACTTCGGGGTTTTCTGTGAGTTTTTGCCCGGCAAAAGCGGCCTTTGCCATGTTTCGGAATTCTCAAAGGATTATGTCAAGGATCTGAATAAGGTAGTTAATGTCGGCGATAAATTCAAAGTCAAGCTGCTTGAGATCGACAAGATGAAGAGGATCAATCTGAGCATCAAGCAAGCGCAAGAAGCTTAGTTTCTTCGCACAGGTTTTAGGCCTAACACCTCATTAAAGAAGCAACGGGATCAATGATCGGTTCTTCTTAAACAGTTAATAATAACATTCACCTTAAAAGTATATTTCTGAACATCAGGAAAGATACTTTTAAGGTGATTTTATCCTTTTGAGATTAATGAAACAAGAGCATATCAATGAAATCAAAGCGATTGTTATCTTATCCATAGGAATGATCCTTCTGGCAAGTTTGGTCTCTTTTGTTCCCGAAGACCTTCCCTGGTACACCGCTGTTCCCAATTCTCCCGCCCACAATTTTATCCGTATTACCGGCGCCTATTTGGCCGGGATCCTTTTATTCGTGTTTGGCTACAGTTCCTATGTTTTGGTTGTCATCCTTTTTTTCTGGAGCTGGAACAAATTCTCGTCAAGAGAGATCGATTTTACATTCTCGAAATTTATCAGTTCGCTCACGCTTTTTGCGGTCTTGAGTTCTTTATTCAGTATGCTAGGGCCACAGGAGTCCACGCTGCGGTTTAAGCGCGCCGGTGTTGTCGGTTATGTCATTTCCGATTTTTTGATCCGTTACATCGGCAGAGTCGGGGCTTCGATCATTCTGATCACATTGGCCATCCTTTCCCTGATCCTGATCGGAGAGTTTTTGGTGGCCCCTTTGCTGATGATGCTATTGGAAAAGGCGAAGGAAATGTCCGTAGGCTTCAAGGAATATGTCGCCTCCAGAGAATTGGCATTGCCTGAGATGCGGTCCAAATTTGATCTGTCACGGATCCTCAAGAATAAGTCAAAAAAGAAAAAAGCCGGATTAGCCGGCGGGCAACAGGAGGAGTATGAGGAATATGAAGAGGATGCGGCTGATGACGAATATGAATACGTTGAGGAGGAAGAGGAGGAAGACGACGAAGAGGAACTGAGTGAGCCCCGCAATAAGAAACCCCGCATCAAGATCGCGCCGACGAAGAAAAACAGGAAACGGGAAACCCAGGATGATGAAAGTGAGGTCTACGGTGAATACCGCATCCCTTCATTGGATCTATTGAGGGATGCTCCGCAGATCTCCACCAGTAAGGTGGAAAGTGACCTGATCAGCGGTGCGAAATTATTGGAGGATACCCTGGCGCAGTTCAATGTCAGCGCGAAGGTGGTGGATATCGAAAGGGGCCCGGCCATAACCCGCTATGAACTGGAACCGGCGCCGGGTGTCAAGATCCAGAAATTTACATCCTTGTCCGATGACATCGCCTTGGCCATGAAGGCCGCCCTGGTGCGGATCGTGGCCCCGATCCCGGGGAAAAACCGCATTGGAATCGAGGTTCCCAATGGCGCCTCTTCAACCGTGTTTTTAAAGGATGTCATTGCCTCGGATGAGTTCGCCAAAAGTAAGTCCAAGCTGACATTATCCTTGGGCAAAGACATCGGTGGGGGGCCTATTATCGCTGATTTGGCGTCTATGCCGCATTTGCTGATCGCGGGAACCACAGGCGCGGGAAAAACGGTTTGTGTCAACGGGATTATTATGTCCATGCTTTTGAACGCCTCGCCGGAACACGTAAAATTTGTGATGATCGACCCCAAGATGGTCGAACTCTCGCAGTACAATGATATCCCGCATTTGTTGTGTCCCACGGTCACGGATTCCAAGAAGGCGGCCGGGGTCTTGAATTGGGTCGTAGGGGAGATGGAATCACGCTACAAGAAACTGGCCAAAGAAAAGGTCCGGAATATCAAAGGTTACAATGCCATAGAAGGCCATAATATGCCCTACATTGTGGTTATTATCGACGAGCTGGCTGACCTTATGCAGGTCTCGGCCAAAGCCGTGGAAAGTTCCATCACCCGTATCGCGCAGCTGTCCCGGGCGGTCGGGATCCATCTTATTTTAGCCACGCAAAGGCCTTCGGTGGATGTTATTACGGGCGTAATTAAGGCGAATTTTCCTGCGCGTATTTCTTTTAAGGTTGCCTCCAAGGTGGATTCCCGCACAGTGTTGGATTTCAACGGCGCTGAGACCCTTTTGGGCCGCGGGGATATGTTGTTCATCAAGCCCGGAGACGCCAAACCCACGCGCGGACAGTGCAGCTTTGTGGATGATGATGAGATCAATAAGGTGATCCAGTTTATTAAGGATCAGCAGGAACCCGCTTACAATGACAGTATTTTGCAACATCAGGAATCGGGATTGAAAGGTACTGATGGCCCCAAGGATGAATATTATGACGAGGCCGTTAAGCTGATCATCGAAACAAATCAGGCCTCGGTTTCGATCCTGCAAAGACGTATGCGCCTGGGTTACACCCGCGCGGCGCGTTTGATTGATATGATGGAGCAGCAGGGCATCGTCGGGCCTTACTGCGGAAGCAAGCCGCGGGAGATTATCGTTGACCGCGAAAAATGGTTGCTGGAAAATATGAACAGCGAGACAGAAGAGCAAGCATGATGACGGATAATCAGGATAATAAAGACAGAAAAAAAGACAGCAAAAAAGACAGCAAGGATCAGGGATCCCAGGAACAACCTGTTTCCAATGGCGCGCTGTTGAAGGCTGCCAGACAGCAAAAGGGGCTTTCCTTGGAGATCGTCCATGAAGAAACCAAGATCCCATTGGATGCGTTAAAAGCGATCGAAGAAGGCTACAAGATCAGGACCTTGTCCGAGTTTTATTACAAAGGATTTCTTAAGATCTACGCGAAATATCTGGATGTCGATGTGACCAAGGTGGTTGAGAAAAAACCCAAAGCTGAGATCAGAAAGCTTTCTTCCCGGCAGGAAGATGAGTTCAATTTCGAGGAATGGTTCGCCAAGGTATTCACCCGCAAGACCAAGCAGCAGATTGTTGTCGCTTTGGGGATGTTTCTGGCTTTGTTTCTCCTTTTTAAGATCATTACGTTTTTTGTGTCTTTGGTCAAGGGCGATGGCTCCACACCCGCGCCCAGAGTTGTTTCCACCGGGCCGGGATCGGCGGAGGAAAAGCCCCAAACACCGGCTGTCACCGCACAAGAAGCCAGGGTCGCCCCGGACAGCAAAGAGACCTTGACCTCTGTGTCGCAATCCCGGAATACCCCCAAACCGGATAAACCGGAACCGCCTCCCGCAGCAGCCGCCTCCAGTCCGCAAGTTCCGGCAGCTAACGGTGCTTCCGGATCCAAAGAGGCCACGACGGAAAGCCCTCAGAGTCCCCGAAGCGTCAAGGATGTTATCCTCACAGTGCGCGCCACGAAAAGCAGTTGGCTGCGGGTTGAAGTCGACGGCAAGGTCGAGTTCCAATCCACGCTGAAATTAGGGTCTGTAGAGACTTGGTTCGCAGACGAAAAGATCGTTATTTCCGGGCGGAACATCAGTTCTCTGGAGTTTGAATTGAATGGAAAGATGATCGGTAAACTTGGCAGAAAAGACCGCAAAGTGAAAGAGGTTGTGATTACAGAAGATGGTTTACAGGTCTCCCAATAAGAACCGGCAGAAGGTCTCCGTGATCACTTTAGGCTGCGCGCGCAATTTAGTCGATTCCCAGAAGATCGTGGGCCATATTCAAAACAAGGGCGGGGTGGTCACCCCGATTGACCAGGCCGATGTCGCGATCTTGAACACTTGTGGCTTTATTGAGGATGCCAAGCAGGAATCTCTTGACGCCATCGTTGAATTGATCGAATTGAAGAAGCAGGGCAAGATCCAGAAAGTGATCGTGGCCGGGTGTTTGGCGCAGCGATATCGCAATGAGTTGCTCGCGGAATTTAAGGAGATCGACGCGCTGGTCGGAGCGCAACAACTGGACCGCGACGCAGCGCCGGATGAAGTTTCTTTAACCCCCGGGCATTATGCGTATTTAAAGATTTGTGAAAGTTGCTACAATAATTGCGCCTTTTGTGTGATCCCCTCGATCAAAGGCGTTTTCCGGTCACGGACCAAAGAATCAATTTTGCGCGAAGTTGAGCGGCTTGATGAGCGTGGCGTCAAAGAGGTCAATATCATTGGCCAGGATATCACCGCTTACGGCATGGACCTTTACCGGGATAAGGCCCTGGCCGCGTTATTACGGGAAATGATCCCTAAGCTTAATTCCATTGAATGGATACGGTTGTTGTACACCTTCCCGTCACACATTACCGATGATTTGATCTCGGTGATCGCTCAAGAGAGTAAGATCTGTAAATACCTGGACATCCCTTTTCAGCATATCAGCGACAAGATTTTAAAGCGGATGAACCGTAAGATCACCAAAGCGCAGACCTATGATTTGATCGCCAAGATCCGCAAGCGTATCCCTGACGGATGTTTGCGGACCGCTTTGATCGTCGGTCTACCCGGAGAAACGGATAAGGATTTTGAGGCATTGGTGCAATTTGTGAGGGAGGTACGTTTTGAGAAGCTCGGGGTGTTTATGTATTCGCGCGAAGAGGGTGTGCCGGCTTACGCGATGTCCCAACAAGTGCCGCGCCGGGTTAAAGAAGAACGGTATGAGAGATTAATGCAGGAGCAACAGGCCATTTCGCAGTCATTGCAATCGCGCTGGGAAGGGCAAACCGTGAAGGTCCTGATAGACCAGGCGCACGAGACCGAAGCCGGGGTTTATTTAGGCCGCACGGCATGCGATGCGCCGGAAGTGGATGGCATTGTCTACGCCCATGTGGTTGCCGACGCAAAGAAAAAAACGCCCGCTGTCAGCGTGGGCGATTTCGCACGCGTTAAGATCACGCACGCGACAGAATATGACCTGATCGGAGAAGTGATATGAATTTACCCAATACTTTGACCGTGTTGAGGATTTTGTTGACCATCTTTTTTTTGGTGTCGATTTCCATTGATAGCCTGACAGGCAAGGTGGTGGCCACGCTGTTTTTTATCGCCGCCTCTGTCACAGATTTTTTCGACGGATATTACGCCCGCAAGTACAATCTGACAAGTAATTTTGGCAAGATCATGGATCCGATCGCGGATAAATTTTTGATGTTGGCAGCTTTTTTGGTTTTTGCTAGAATGGACCTGATCGCTATCTGGATGTTCATCATCGTTGCGGTCCGCGAGATCGGGGTTACGGTCTCACGCATTTACCAGGTCAAAAAAGGGATGTACGTGGCTGCGGAGCGCTCAGGCAAGATCAAGACGGTTTTGCAGATCGTGACGGTCATTTTTATTCTATTTTATTTGATTTTTAGCGAGGTTTTTGTAATATCAGAAGGATCGATTTTCGCCGAGGTAAAACGCATTATCTACGGGATGATGTTCGCGGTGGTCATCATCACCACCTACTCCGGCATTGAGTATTTTAAGAATAACTTTAAGAGCTTAGGGAGCCGGTCATGAAAAAAGATGTTGTAAAATTATTGTCCACATTTTTTTATGTGGGAAATTTTCCTTTGGCCCCGGGCACTTTAGCCAGCGCCGTGGGGGTGCTTATTTACATGATCCTGCATCAGCATTTATTCATGTACGTACTGGTGTTTGCGGTTATCACCTATTTTGGTTTCAAGACAAGCGGCCGGATGGAAAAAGTGATGAAAAAAAAGGACCCGGGATGTGTTGTGGTCGATGAGGTTTCCGGGGTCATGATCGCGTTTTTTTTGCTGCCTTTATCCTGGGCGACGGTCTTTACCGGATTCTTTTTGTTTCGCGCCTTTGATATGTTCAAGATCTATCCGAGCAATGTGATCGAGAAAAAAGGCGGGGCCTACGGAATCATGATGGATGATATTGTCGCCGGTATTTACACCAACTGCGTTATGCAGATAGCGGTCAGATGGGCGGGGATCATCTAACCGGCACCTGCGCCAGATAAATGTTGTCTGAAAGAATAAGAGAAAAACAAATAAAAAGAAAAATAAAATTATGACAAAAAAGGAGAGGCATTATGTTCAGATCATCTAATCCTGCGTTGCGGCAGAAGGTCTTTGCTGAATCGCGCAATTTTGGCATGGCCGATACTATGACCATGCAGGGCACAGTTAATAAATGTTTTATCATGTTGTTTTTGCTCCTGCTCAGCGCTTCCTGGGTCTGGGGCAAGGTCATGCAACCGGTCTCCGCGTTCGATGATGGCACCATGGCCGCGCAATCCCTATCCGCAGTAATGCCGTTTGTCGTTGGCGGAGGTATTATCGGTTTTATTTTAGCCATCGTTACCGTATTCAATGTTCAGATCGCCAGATACACAGCTCCGGTCTACGCGATTTGTGAGGGCTTTGTTCTGGGTGGGGTGTCAGCGATGTTTGAGCGCCGATATCCAGGTATCGCGATCCAGGCCGTGGCCTTGACCTTTGGCACCTTCTTCTGTATGTTGGCCGCCTACAAGACAGGCCTGGTTAAGGTGACCGAGAAATTCCGGATGGGCGTTGTTTCGGCGTTGATGGCGGTGGTCTTGATCAGGGTGGTAAGCTGGATCATGAGTATGTTTGGGGCCGGCATCCCGTTTGTACAGGGGTATGGCACCTTTGCTATCGGCTTTTCATTGATCGTCGTGGGTATCGCGGCCTTGTGCTTGATCCTGGACTTTGACCGGCTGGATAAGCTTTGTGACATGGGTGTGCCTAAACACATGGAATGGTATGGGGCCTTTTCGCTCATGATCACATTGATATGGCTTTATTTGGAAATGCTAAGGCTTCTGGCCTTATTAAAGAATCGACAATAAGCATGAGCGCGCAACAAAGCTATCCATCCAACAGCCCGGAGTATTTTGACGCGGTTACCGAAAGCCGTGTGAATTGGCGCAAAAAGAACGCCTATTATCACGGTTGCATCCGCAAGTATCTGCAATTTGTTGTTCCCCAAGGCGTGTCGGTTTTGGATGTCGGGTGTTTTGCCGGCGAGCAACTGGCCTCTTTAAAGCCCGCCCGGGGAGTGGGTATTGATTTTGGGAAGAAGATTATTGAAGTTGCCCGCAAGAAGTTTCCTTCTTTGGAATTTCACGCCCGTGAAGTTGACAATATTGATCTGGTTGAGAAATTCGATTACGTTGTGGTCAATAATACTATCGGCTATGCGAATGATCTGCAATCGGCCTTTGCCTCGCTGAAAAAGGTATGCCGTCCTGACAGCAAGCTGGTCCTCTTTTACCACAATAATCTTTGGCGGCCTTTTTTGAAGTTGGCCGAACTAATGGGTCTCAGGATGAAATGGTCCAGTCAGCATTGGATCGCCAGTAAAGATATTGTTAATCTTCTGGACCTTAATGATTTTGAGATCATTGCACAGAATGAACAGATCCTGATCCCTTTTTACATCCCTTTGATTTCCACGCTTTTTAACCGTTACATCGTTCATCTGCCGTTGATCAAGCATCTGGCCTTGAATCATGTCTTTGTGGCCAAACCCAGAGGTCCTCGCCGGGACCCCGCCCGGGTAAAATGTTCTGTGGTCATTCCTTGCCGCAATGAAAAAGGCAATATTGAACCGGCGGTCTTGCGGACGCCCGAGATGGGCCCTGATATGGAAATCATTTTTGTGGAGGGCCATTCCAGTGACGGGACCCTTCAGGAATGTTACCGGGTTCAGGAGGCGTACAAAGGCAAGGACATCAAGGTTCTGGTCCAAAAGGGCAAGGGCAAAGGGGACGCGGTGCGGGAAGGCTTTGACGCGGCCACAGGCGATGTCCTCATGATTCTGGATGCGGATCTGACAACCCCGCCTGAGGATATGCCCAAGTTCTTTAATGCGATCGTTGAGGGTAAAGGCGAGTTCATCAACGGCACGCGTTTGGTCTACAAAATGGAAGATGAGGCCATGCGGTTTTTGAACATGATCGCCAATAAACTTTTCAGCATTGTTCTGACGTATTTGCTCGGGCAGTATTTGAAAGATACCCTTTGCGGGACCAAGGTATTGTGGAAAGAAGATTATCAAAAGATCGTCGCCGGCAGGCGTTATTTCGGGGATTTTGATCCTTTCGGGGATTTCGATCTTTTATTCGGGGCCGCTAAATTAAACTTGAAGATCGTCGAGATCCCTGTGCAGTACAAGGCCCGGACCTACGGTTCCACCCAGATCAGCCGCTTTCGTCACGGCTGGTTGCTCATTCAAATGACTTTTTTCGCCATGCGCAAGATAAAGTTCATTGAATAAGGCCCATGCTTATGTTGACCAAAATTCTTGATTCGCTTAAATTGCCCGAGGCCCGGGATATTCAGGACCTTGACCACTATTCCGCCTCAGAGGCACACGCCCGCATCATTCAGAATAAGCCTTTTTTAAAAAAGGTTTATCAGGATTTTTACAAGGAGTTTGGCCGCATCATGGAAGCCGAACCGCAAGGCGTGTTTGTCGAGATCGGCAGCGGCGGCGGTTTTTTAAAGAAGGCCTATCCGCGCGTGATCACCTCGGATATTTTAAAGGTAAGGCATGTTGATGTTTGCTGCGACGCCTTGCATTTGCCTTTTTCCGAGGCATCGGTGGATGGGTTTTTCTTGTTGAACGTTTTCCATCACATCAAGGATGCAGCCCTTTTTTTAAAAGAGATGGAGCGCTGCCTGAAGCCGCAGGGAAAGATCTTTATGATAGAGCCGGCCAACACCGCTTGGGCGCGTTTCATTTACCGGAATTTTCATCATGAGGCCTTTGATCCGGCCGCCGGTTGGACCGTGCAGGGAAGCGGCCCTTTATCCCGGTCCAACAGCGCGCTTCCCTGGATTGTTTTCGCACGTGATTACAAAAGATTTGCAACCGAATTTCCGGCCTTGAAGGTGCAAAGTTGCAGGCCGTTCATGCCTTTCAGGTATCTGCTCAGCGGAGGTTTGACCTTAAAGGCCTTGCTCCCGGCGGGGATGTACGGCTTTATCAGGGCGCTGGAATGGGTTTTGTCACCGTTAAACCGTGTGACCGGGATGTTTTTTATTATTAATATTAGTAAAGAAAAGCCTTAAGCCGTTAAAGGAAGGGCAAGGCCCTCAGACTTGTCGCGCCAGCCCGCTGTCGAGTAATTCCTGATTAAGAAAATTCCCTTCTTTGTAAATAATTTCCTTGTCACGTTCGCCGGTTAAATAAAAGATATCACAGATGAAGCGGCCATGCAGATCGATCTTAAAGGTCTGCAGGACGATGATGTCGTCTTCCGCGATTCTGGCCTTGACAAACTCTTTAGCCTGGACCGCCTTTTTTTGTTCTTGCGCCTCAGGGCTTTTCATCTCCGGAGTGTCGATCCCCCGCAGGCGTAATCTTTTCTGCACCCAGACATCAAAACCCAGGTCAATATTAGCGACAAGCGTGTCCCCGTCAACCACGTGATGCAGATTGGCTTTGTAGATGTGAAGGGCCTCAGCCGCGCGCGACAGAAGCGGGGAGGCATCATCCGGACCGGGTTTTTTGTCAAAAGAGGCAAAGGCATTATCCTTGATTTTTTGAGAAAGCCTGCGGACCGGCCAGGCATTTTTTTGGGTCTTCATCAGATAAAACAAGCGCTGGTTTTTATCCGTAAGGCTTAACAGGATCTTGTAGTGGGACCAGGAAACAAACGGATATTGGTTTGCCGGATTTTCTACCGGAAAAAGCGCGAAGAATTTGGTGGCGCGCATCAGCACGCTTTCTTCTATCTGAAGGTCTTCGGAAAGCCTTTTTAAGGTCAGGGCTTTTTCATCGCCGGAAAGATTTTCCTGAAAAATGCGTTTGCCGATCTTCCAGTACGTATCCACAAGAATAGCATTAATAATATTGCGGGAGCGGGTGTTGGCGCTAGTTTTGATATTTAAAAGTTCTTGTAGCAGTATTTTGTAGTTTTTTGCGATTTTTGTCATTTTTTCGCCTCTTTTCAGTATTAAAATGGGGTTTTTTATTAACTGCTACAACTGCCACAGTAGCAGTAATCCTATTTTAGTATCAGGAGCGAAGCCTGTAAAGCCAAAACAGCGGAAATTTTAACCCCCTTTAGGTAAAAAACGGGAGTTGATGAAGATCATGGAAGAAAATAAATGGATACCAAAAGTCAGTCTAAGCGTACCTCACCCTATTGTAAAATTTTAGAATTGATGTTTAATAATAATACGGGTCCTATCAGGGATAGGCCTGGGGAGCGTAAATCAGATTTACGGATCCCGGATGATCGGTAGCAACGATCGATCATCTTCATCCTAGTAAACGTGATCTGCCTATTTGTCCCTGGGGGGCAGATAGGTAGATCAGTCGCAGGCCTAAAGGATATTGAATGAAAAATATTTTTGCCTACGGTCAATTGACCTCAGCGTTATTAATGGAAGAAGTGAGCCGGTGTGTGCTTTATCATGAAAAAGCAGTGCTGCAGGGGTATGCGGTTTATCCTGTTAAAGGGACTGAATATCAGGGAATAATTCTTGAAGATAATCAGCAGGTTAAAGGCATTTTGTACCACTGTGTGCCGCAAAGCGCGATCAGGCATCTGGACGCTTTTAACGGAGAGAATTATGTGCGTGATACTGTGGTGGTGCAAAGCGTTAAAGGAGAGATCTTGGAAGCGCAGGTCTTTGTATTCCGGCAAGACTGCATTAGCATGTTGGATTGTCCGTTCCCTCCTTTATCAATGTGGCAAATCGCAGAAGATGCGGCCATGCATAAAGGACATCCGCGTTGAATCTCGATAAAACGCGGCCTTGATGTTTATTTCCCCAATTCCTGACATAAAAAAGTCCCGCCCAAAAGATGATCGTCATGGGTTCTTTTTACTCTGCGTTTCTAAATTTAAAATTCTCATGGATTTGAAATCCCTCTTCCTGTAATATGATGGGAGGTGTTTTTTATCTTGATCCGGAAGACATGCCTGGCAAAATTCCTGCAGGCCTTGTGACGAAAGGAAAATGATGGCGCAGCCTGAGAAAGCAGCAAGCAAACAAATCTATTTTGGGCCGTTTGATCTTTATCTCAGTTCGGTCTTGGTCGGCGTGTATTTTACTCTTTTACTTTTGTTGGCAGGTGCGGAACGGAATGCTTTGGGGCTTTTGATCAGCGGGTGTGTGAGTTTTGCCGTCCTGATTCTTTCCGTCGTGCTTTTTGTGATTTTTTTGTACCGGATCTGGAAGTTCGCGATCACGCTTTCGCGCCAAGCACAGCTGGTTCCCGGGTTAACCTCACCGGGGAAGGCCGTGGGTTTTTTATTCATCCCTGTTTTTAATATTTTTTGGATGTTTTATTCTTTTATCAAACTTGTGGGAACACTTAACCGTTTGGCAGAGGCGCACCACATTGACACGCGGATGAGCCGTCTTTGGCCTGTCAGTGTCGGCATGGCGACCTGCCTGGGGTATGTGCCGGGAATCGGGATGATCGCGGGGTCTTTGTTGGGCTGCATCGTGCAGCCGGTCTTTGTTTACAAGCTGGTGGCTTTGAGCCGGAGAATTGAATTTCAAAACAACGGATGGGAGCCGCCTTTTCAGGAGAAGGACCTTAAGGCCGCATCGGATTACCGTTCCCTTTTTAACCGCAAAGAATACGGAGTGAATTATTATTTTGCCGTGGCCTTTGCCTTGGCCTACATCATCAGTCATCTGCTTTTGCCCTCGTGGCACAGTGTCACTTTCGGCATGCGCGGATTGAACTTGAATTTTGGCTACCTAGCGATTTGGGGGGGTGCCGGTTGTCTTTTGGGTGCCTGCTTGATGCTTCTCAGTCACAGCGTGCGCAATCTTTGGCTTTTGGTGTTCAGTGCCGGGATTGCGGGTGCCGTAGTTGATGGCACAGCCAAAATATTGCCGGCGGTCATGGATGGCTATCCGTTTGTTTTCTGGAGTATGCCGACTATGAATCTGTATTTCCACGGATTTCTTTCTGCGGCCGGATTTGTTCTGGCGGTGATCCTTGCGATGCGTTGGTGGGGAGTGCGGTGGTGGAGTCTGCCGGCCGGGCTTGGTCTGATGGCCGTCCTTCTGTTTTACGGAGCGGGTAAGCCGCTGGACATGAGCAATTGGGGCAGTTTGCCTGTTGAGATCCTGATCGCCGATATTGTTTCGGCCTGTATTTACGGATGGTTTTTTTGTGGGGCAAGTCATTTGTATTTTAATCACAAGGCCCGTTCGGTTGTAAACTTATCCCACAGGGAGACATCCCGGACAGACCAGCCGCAGATGCGGATCATTAATCAGGAGGATGAGGGGCCGCCCTGGGAACTGGATCCGCAGTTTATCACGCATGCCTTTGTGGCTTTAACCCATCCACACTCCGGATACGCGGACATCCTCAGTGCCAAGATCGCGGAACTTAATAAACACTCTCAACCGCGTATTTGGCAAAAGGCCTTTAAAGCCAAATTCGCCATTTTTACTGCGCCCGAGGACCCGTCGGGTTATCCGGATATCAGCAGTATCCCGCAGGCTCTCAAAAAGCTTGGGGCAAAACCATCAAGCTCTATTGTGATCAATATGTTAACCATAGCTGTGGATCAGGGCAAGACCCGGTTGCAAATATTAGCGGGGTTCGCGTATTCTGACACTGAGCCTAAGATCATTCTTCCACGCCAGGATGGATGCGCGCCTGCCTAAGATCCCAAGCGCCGAGGAACCAAAGGAGTGGGCTTATGAAAAAATTGGTTATTTATTATTCATTGGAAGGCAATACCAAGTTGATGGCCGAAAGCATCGCCGCCCAGACCCAAGCGGATATCCTTAAGATCGAGACGGTTAAGGAGGTCCCGGCGAAAGGGTTCCGGAAATATTTCTGGGGTGTGAAGGGGGTCTTGATGAAGCAGAGCCCGGCGTTGAAACCGCTTAACAAGGACCCGCAGGATTATGATCTGTTGTTTATCGGTACCCCTGTGTGGGCGTCAAGTTACGCGCCGCCGTTGAAAACTTTTATGAAAACAAATCCGGTTAAGGGCAAAAAGATCGCTTTGTTCTGTTGCCATCAGGGGATGAGGGGCGCGGTCTTTGCCAAAATGCGTCAGGCGTTTGCCGGCAATGAGATCATTTCCGAGATAGATTTTCATGAACCGCTTAAAGACAAGACACAACCCAATATTATCAAGGCCAAAGAATGGGCCCGCGGATTAATCCAGGAAAAAGAATAAGATAAAATTATTGAATGCCCGTGTTCGTTCGCAGGCCCCGGGTAATCATCCTTTTTGTTGAAGAGGGTATTGTTCGACAATTTCATAGACCGGACCGCTTGCGGTCAAGGTGCTTTTAAAAAGGGTGATCTGCGTTAGGGGAATGACGATATTTTCATCCAAAGCAAAGTCTTGCAGTTGTTGGCAGAAGACATCCCGGTTCTTCAGGGATTTAAACCGTCCTAAAGTAATATGGGCTTTAAATTCCCTTTCATCTTGAGCAAATCCCCGCTCTGACAACTCGTGCTCGATCCGCTCAACGAGACTCTTAAGCAAAAGACTGTGATCATCCAGC
>JAGYNW010000189.1 GCA_018399915.1 Candidatus Omnitrophota bacterium | reverse complement strand
ATTTTGTCGATTTTTTGTTCGGAGAGAACTTGTGGGGTTCAGAGTTTTATTTGGGTCACTTCGGTAACCATAAATGGGGATCTTCTCAGAAATCGTTAATCGAATTTGTAACATTATTCGGGCTTGAGCCGATTGAAGTTAAAAAATGTGGATTTAATCTTCGATTTGTCGGTGAGAAGAAGAGAGATGTTTCTTTATCTGAATTAGGAAAGGTAAGCATCCCTTCTCATGCAAACCGATGTGGGCGAGGAGAAGATAGCGTGCCATATTCTTTTGCGAGGCAAAAGATAAAAGAATTTCAACAAAACATTAAGGCACATTGACCAAAAGACTTATGTTTATAGGCGATATATGAAAAATAAAGATAAAGTAATTCTTTTTGATACAACATTACGTGACGGCGAACAGGCGCCTGGCGCAAGCATGAATGAACGTGAAAAATTGGAAATTGCGCGTATTTTAGAAAAGCTTGGGGTGGATGTTATAGAGGCTGGTTTTCCAGTGATTTCGGATGGAGATTTCAACTGCGTTAAAACCGTCGCCAAAAATATAAAGAAATCAACAGTTTGCGGGTTAGCGCGCTCTATAAAGAGAGATATTGATGCAGCGACAGATGCGTTGCGCCTCGCAAAAAAGAAAAGGATACATGTATTTTTAGCTACGTCAAAGATTCATATGCAGCATAAATTAAAAAAGAATAAGGAGGAAATTCTCAAGATGGCTGTAGATGCGGTTAAGTATGCCAGAGAATCATTTGAAGATGTAGAATTCTCGCCTGAAGATGCTTCGCGTACGGAAAAAGAATTTTTATATCGGATTTTGGAGTCAGTGATTGTTGCCGGAGCGAAAACTGTTAATATTCCTGATACGGTTGGTTATAGCGTGCCAGAGGAATTTGGAAAGCTTATTGATGATATCAATAATAATGTCCCGAATATTAATAAAGCCGTTATTTCGGTTCATTGTCACAATGATTTGGGATTAGGAGTTGCGAATTCTTTATCAGCTGTTAAGAATGGAGCCAGGCAAGTTGAATGTACTATTAATGGAATAGGTGAGCGAGCCGGGAATGCCTCTATGGAGGAAATTGTTATGGCTCTCAAAACAAGGCATGATTATTATGGTTGTTATACGGATATCAACACCCCTTTGATTTGTCGCGCCTCGCATTTGGTAAGTAAATATACCGGATTCGTTGTGGCTCCGAACAAAGCCATTGTGGGACACAATGCATTTCGTCATGAAGCAGGGATTCATCAGGATGGCGTTTTAAAAGAAAGAACAACTTATGAAATAATGCGGCCTGAAGATGTGGGTTTTCTGGAGACAGGGTTGGTCTTAGGAAAACATTCCGGGAGGCATGCCGTCAAGGAACGTTTAAAGAATTTAGGAGTAGACCTAAAAGATCAGGAGTTAGACGCGGCTTTTGAACGTTTTAAAAAGGTCGCTGATAAAAAAAAGCAAGTTTTTGATGAGGATCTTATTGCTATCGCTGAAGATGAAGTGAAAATTTTTAAAAAGACTTGGCAGCTCGAAAGTCTTATCTCGAAAAGTGGTACAAATATCAGTCCGGAAGTAGAAGTTGTGATTAAGTCCAAGGGAAAGAGCTATTCGAAAGTTTCCTCTGGAGATGGTCCCATTGATGCCTGTTATAAGGCGATTGATGCCATTGTTAAGAAAAAAGGAATATTATTAGATTATTCTATCCAATCAGTTAGTCGGGGCAAAGATGCTTTGGGCGAAGTTATGGTAAAAGTTGATTTTGATGGTAAAGTTATGATCGCCCACGGAACGAGTACGGATATTCTTGAAGCCTCGGCCAAAGCCTATATTAACGCTATTAATAAAGTGCTTGTGCAAGAAATGAATAAAACCAAGTAATAATAATGATTGAAGAGCAAAAAACAACATATGGTTTGATCGGTTATCCATTAGCGCATAGCCTTTCTCCGTTAATGCATAATGCGGCATTTAAAGAATTAGAAGTAGAGGCCATTTATAACCTTTTCCCTCTCCAGGAAGCAGAGGTAGAAGGTTTTTTTCAATCCCTAAAGGATAAAAATTCTGAAATTTTTGGATTGAACGTCACGGTTCCTTATAAAGAAAAAGTTATTCAATATCTTGATAAATTAACTCCTTTTGCCGATAAGATCAAAGCGGTCAATACGATAACTATTGATAAAGACAGGAAGTTGGTAGGATATAATACTGATGGTCCAGGATTTTTGACTCATCTGGCAACCTTAGGTGTGAAGGTTAAGAACAAGAATGTCACCATCATTGGTGCTGGTGGTGCATCAAGGGCAATCATCAGTGTATTATGTCTTCTAGAGCAACGCCCGGCTTCGATTAAGATTTATGATATTGAGAAAGGTAAGACAGAGAATCTAATAGATGATCTGGGGCAAAGAATTGATTTAAATATCGTTGAGCCAGTAAGAAGCATAGATGATTTAGAAACTGCGCAGGCAGATATCTTGGTTAATGCAACACCCTTAGGCATGAAAGCAGAAGATCCGTTGCTTATTGATCCAGACCAGATACATGCCAATCTATTTGTTTATGATCTTGTTTACAATCCAGCAGAAACTAAACTTTTGCAAATTGCTAAATCAAGAAAAGCGCAAGTGTCAAACGGATTGGGTATGCTGTTTTATCAAGGTGTTTTGGCTTTTCAGCATTGGGCAGAGCTCCATCTGGATGATAAAATTAAGAAGGTTATGTGGCAGGCATTGGAGGAAGGTTTGTATGGCCGATGATCGCTGTAAAAAATCATCCTGATAATCATTACAAGATTCCGAAAGAAAATAATTCATGGAAATTCAAATATTTATTTTTGTGGTGGGACTTATCGTTGGAAGCTTTTTAAATGTGTGTATTGTGAGAATGCCTTTGGAGAGATCAATCGTTAAGCCGAGATCTCACTGTGTGAAATGTAAGAATACGATTCCTTGGTACGACAATATTCCTATTCTTAGTTATTTAATATTGCGTGGACAATGCCGTTTCTGTGGAGAGAGGATTTCTTTTTTATACTTTTTTATAGAGCTTTTAACCGGAATAATTTTTTTAGTTTTTTATTCCTATTTTGGTCTTTCTCTTGTGCTCTTGCCTTATTTGTTCATGATGTCCTGTTTTATTGTGGCGACTGTTGTTGATTTTCAGCATCGCATCATTCCTGATGAGATCAGTGTCGGCGGAATGTTTTTTGGTCTTTTGTTTAGCCTGCTTATCCCTGAATTACATGGAGTTGAAGTTGATTCACTAACTTTGGGATCAATACTTCTTTCCCATCTTAAATCTTTGGGATTGTCAGTCATGGGCGTTTTGATTGGTGGCGGATCGATTTACGCCATGGGCATTTTGGGCGATTTTTTATTTAAAAAGGAATCCATGGGTGGCGGTGACATAAAACTTTTAGCGATGATCGGTGCTTTTATGGGATGGAAGATGGCGATATTAACCTTTTTTATCGCTCCCTTTTTTGGAGCTGTTTTTGGTATCATAGAAAAGTTTCGAACGAAAGATACTGCAATCGCATATGGTCCTTTTTTAGTTTTAGGCGCGCTTATCTGTCTGTTTTATGGTGATCCCTTGATAGCTTGGATTAAAAGCGGTTATGGTTTATATTAAAAGTCGCCGGTCTTTCCCCTTTTTCTGTTGTTAACTCCCCGCATTCTATTTTTTGTGGTTTTTGCTTAAATACTTATGTTCATTTATCCTAATATAAACTGAACGCAATAATCCCCTTAATTGACACTGTTAAAACCATGTGTTAAAATCCACGCATCATGAAAAAGAAAAATATTTGTTTAGTCGGTTTCATGGGAGCCGGAAAATCAAGGATAGGGCAACGTTTAGCACAGTTGACGGGCTATTCTATTGTTTCAACAGATAGCATGATTATTGAGAAAGAGGGTCGAGAGATAGCCGATATATTTAAAAATCGGGGAGAATCGTATTTTCGTCAAATTGAAAAAACGATTGTTGCAAAGACTTCACGAATGCAAGGGGTTATCATCGATTGTGGCGGAGGCGTAGTTCTTGACCCAATTAACATTGCAAATTTAAAAGCGAATGGCATTGTTTTCTATTTATCCGCTACCCCTGAAACAATATATAATAGAGTTAAGAGCGAAAGTCACAGACCGTTGCTTAATGTATCAAATCCCATGGATGCCATTCGGGATTTGTTGGATAAACGGCAATCTTTTTATGAGCAGGCCAACATTATTATTCATACAGATGACCGTACGGTTGAAGATATTTGTCTTGAAATAACTAATATTATTCAAAATGATTGATCGACATTCGGAATATGACGGAATTAGACGCTTTATTAGTTCTTAATGCCATCCCTGGACTCAGCAATAGGAAAATAAAAAGATTACTGAATTTTTATGGCTCGG
>JAGYNW010000188.1 GCA_018399915.1 Candidatus Omnitrophota bacterium | reverse complement strand
GTTGCCGGCGCGGACAAGCCGATGACAGTTTTTTTGCTTCCACCGCTGGATTTGAATATACCTTGTCAGGCGCCGTCAGCCGGGGCATGAGTATCGGTTTGCTTATGGAATGGTTGTATGATCAAAGGGGAGAGCAAGCGACCACGGCCTATGACAATGATCTTATGATAGGCGCGCGTCTGGGCTTAAATGATATCCATGGGTCCCAGGCCCTTGTGGGATTGATCCAGGACTTGGACAGCTCAGATACCATCTTAGCGCTTGAAGCAAGCCGGCGTATTGATGATCACTGGAAGATCAATATTGAATCGACTTTTATTTTAAGCGCTTCCAAGCAGGATACGGTGTATTCGATCAGAGATGATGATAATGTCAGGTTTGGTTTATTTTATTACTTTTAATCTTGCGAATATGTTATATAATTGAATTATAACTGTGCGATTCCTGAAAAACAGGACAATCAAGATAAAAGCATAAAAAAGATATATTAAACTTAAATTCAATACCAGGAGAGATCCATGAATAAAGATGTGTTAACGACATATGATATCGCCAAGTATTGCAAGGTTTCTCCCCGGACAGTGGTTCAATGGATTGGGAAAGGCATGATCAACGCTTACAGAACCCCGGGAAACCACAGCCGGGTCAAGGTGCAAGATTTTTTGGCATTTTTGAAAAAATATAATATGCCTGTTTCCGAAGAACTGGAGGTTTTTCAAGCCAGGGATCAAAAGAAAAAGATACTTATTGTGGATGATGACAGAAATATGGCCTTATCCATTAAGCGGATCCTGGTATTGGAAGGGAATTACCGTTTGGAACTGGCGTTTGACGGGTTTGATGCGGGTCGTAAAGTCTTTGAGTTTAAGCCGGATCTGGTTATTTTGGATATCCGCATGCCGGGCATGAACGGTTATGAGGTGGCCCAAAGGATTAAAGAGATTCCTGATTTGCAGGACACGAAAATTATTGCGATCTCGGCTTTTTTTGAGGAAGACGGAAAAGAAAAGATCCTTTCTTTAGGGGCTTCCGCGTGCCTGGACAAGCCGTATACCCAGGAAGTTCTGCTGGAGGCCATCAAGAAGATCATGAAAGAATAGGTCCTGCCGGTCACATAAGAGGACAGATGCTGCACATGAAAGATATTTCAGTAGGTTCGTTTATAGATCTAGAAGAGACAGGGAAAAACAGATCGGGACTAATATCTTGATCTGTTTTTTAGTGTAAGGGGGAAATGGGTTTGATCAAAAAAAAACATATAAGATGGGTATTTTTGAGTACGCTGTTTTTATTGTTTTTTCAGATTCCGTGTTACGCGCAAAGATTTGCTGGGAAAAAGATTTTTTATTTGGATTCTTATCACATGGGCTATGCCTGGAGCCGCGGCATTAAAGAGGGGATCGAAGCGGTCCTTAAAGGAACCGGCGCAGAACTCAAAGTGCATAGCATGGATACCAAGAGGAATCCTTCCGAGCGATTTATAAAAAAAGCGGCGGTGGCCGCGCGGCAAGCCATAAAGGCTTACAGCCCTGATGTGTTGATCGTTTCTGATGATAATGCTTTTAAATATGTGGTCAAAGTTTATTACAAGGACGTGTCGTTACCGGTTGTTTTTTGTGGCCTGAATTGGGACGCGTCGATCTATGGGGCGCCTTATCAGAACACCACCGGCATGGTGGAGGTTGCCTTGATCCCGCAGTTGATTGAAAAACTGGCGTCTTATGCCAGCGGGCCCCGTATTGGATATCTCTCCAGTGACAATCTGACCTCACGCAAGGAAGCCTATTACTACCACAATAAATTCGGAATGGATATCCAAGAGGTCTATGTGGATACCATGCAGGATTGGCAAAACCGTTTTATCGAACTTCAAGATAATGTGGATATGCTTATCCTTGGGAATAATGCCGGCATCAATGATTGGGATGCCCCAACGGTAAGGAGCTTTGTTTATCAACAGACGAAGGTGCCCACCGGATCCATTTATTCTTGGATGGTGCCTTACGCGTTGATCAGCTATATCCAGGTGGAGCAGGAACAGGGAGAGTGGGCCGCGACAGCCGCCTTAGCTATTCTTAGCGGTAGACCCCCGGCGGATATTCCGCTGGTGACTAACAAAAAAGGGGAACTTATTTTAAATCTGGTTTTATCCGAAACACTGGATATTCTTTTTGACCCGGTCCTGTTACGGCGGGGTGAAATATTTGACGGGAGGCTGATCGGACATGCTGTCAATCCGCAATAAGATCAATTTAGGTTTTTCATCCCTCGCCATCATTTTGATGGGGTTCTTGCTGGCCAGTTATCTCCGGCTTTCTGAGGTCGAAGAAATGAACCGGCAGATATTGCCGGCCTTTAATGAGATTCATTATCTGGGCCGGCAGATAGAACATGCCAACCATTTGAATGTTTATGTTGAAGACTACCTGATCCTGGGCACAGACGCGAAAAAACAGCTTTTATTGAATGGATTTCTTGCGATGCGTCAAAATATGCAGGGACACACGGCTTCCGGAGATTTTGCGCAAAGAAAGCAGGATGAACTTGCCTTGCTTGATGGGCTTCAGGAGAAGGTCTACGCGCTTATTCAAGAAATGGAGGCAGACCGCTCGGCCCGTCTCATTAACCGGTTGGTTTACCAGATCTTTGAGGGCATTGATTCTCTGGATACTTCCTTCAATCAGGATATCCGGGACAGGATAAGTTTGTTGCAGGAAAATGTTTTGCGACAGAAAATCCTTTTGAAAAGTACGCAGCAGTATTTTTTGATGGCGCTGTTGGTCATCTTGATCTTTAGTTTGATTATTTCAAGTTTTTTGTCCCGTATGATCCGGTCTCAACTGGTCAACTTGCAAAAAGCCACGGAAAGGATCGCGAAGGGAGATCTGGATGTAAATATTGACATTAAGACCTCTGATGAGATCGGACAACTGGCTGCCTCTTTTGAAAAAATGCTTTTGGATCTCAAAAAGATCACGGTTTCCCGGGATCAATTAGCTAATGAGGTCAGGCAGCGCCGGGAAGCGGAAGAGCATTTGAAAAAAAATGAGATCGAGGTCAATGCGATCCTGGAAAGTTCCGCGTATGCCATCCGGGTGGTGGATAAGGATTTCAATGTTGTCAGGGTCAATGCCAAAATGGAGGCGCTGACCGGGATCAGTGCCCGGGAACAATTGCTTACAAAATGTTATGAATCTTTTCCCGAGGGCAAATGTGACACCACAGAATGTCCTTTAACAGCCATCCTGCATGGCCATGCGCATCAAACGACCGAGAAGGTCATCAAGGACCAGCAGGGCAAGGAACGGATTATCGAGGTTTCGGCCAATCCCTTGGTCCTGAATGATAAGATTACCGGCATTCTGGTGAATTATAATGACATTACGCAGCAGCGGGAAGAAGAGCAGAAGTTGAAGGCGGCGTATGAGGATTCCAGGAATGCTTTGTTGGTATCGGAGTCTTTAAGGGAAGACATCCAGTTTGAGCAGGAAAAGACCATGGCTGCCCGGGAAAAATTGGAAACCGCCAACCGGGATTTAGAAGAAAATGAGCGTTCTTTAAAAAATATTCTTTATGACATGAAAGAGACCAATGACAAATTAAAAGCCGCGCAGGCCCAGTTGGTCCAGTCAGAGAAGCTCGCGTCACTCGGACAGTTATCCGCAGGCGTTGCGCATGAGATCAATAATCCTTTAGGATTCATTTCTAATAATATGGATATCCTGGCAAAGTATGTCGACAGTTATTTGCAGCTGTTTAAGCTTTTTGAAGAACTTGAAAAAATCGTTAATGATGATGAACGGGAAGATATCCGCAGGATTCTTCAGCAGATCCATGATCTGGAAAAGAATTTGAATATCGGTTATATTCATAAGGATATTCCCGATCTTATCGTGCAATCCAAAAGCGGGGTGGACCGTATCAATAAAATCGTTCAGGACTTGCGGACGTTCTCTCGTAAAGATGAAGGCGAAACAGCGCTGGTGAATATCGAAGAGATCCTGGAAGGGGTCTTGAATATCGTCTGGAGCGAGATCAAATACACATTGTATTTGAAAAAAGACTATGGCGGGGTGCCGCATGTCAGAGGGAATGCGCAGAAGTTGGGCCAGGTGTTTATCAATATTATTGTGAACGCGTCCCAGGCGGTTAAGGAAAAAGGAGAGATCGCAATCAAGACCTTTGTGGATAATGCGATGGTTTGTATTTCTATCGCGGATAACGGGCAGGGCATTCCTGAGGATAAGATCGACAAGATATTTGATCCGTTTTTTACCACCAAGCCAGTCGGAGAGGGAACGGGATTGGGTTTGAGTATCGGATATGATATTATTAAACAGCATAAAGGAGAAATGACGGTAGAGTCAACGGTCGGGGAGGGAACCAAATTTCTTATCAAGCTCCCCCGGGA
>JAGYNW010000187.1 GCA_018399915.1 Candidatus Omnitrophota bacterium | reverse complement strand
ATAATAACTACTTTTTTCACGCTCATCCCACCCTCCTCTTATCTAATTATTGCGATAATACAGTCTATTCGCTAAAAAAAATTATTGTTTTAACAGCTCGATTATTTTCATCACCCGCTCATCAATCACGCGGTAACAGGTTTTTACTCCTTCCTTACGAAAGATAATCACACCGGCCGCTTTCAAAACCTTCAGATGCTGTGAGGTTGTTGATTGGGGAATGGACAACCCCCTCACAATCTTATCCACGTTACACTCATTGCCATTCATCAGCCCTTCAACGATCTTCAGCCGGATAGGATGTCCGAGGGCTTTTAATATTTCGCCGTCTTTTTCATAGTCGATATGTGCCACAAATTTCCTCTTATTATAATCTAGATGTTGCGATGATACAATCTATCGGCAAACATATCAACTATTTTCCCCGCCCGAAACCTGCCTCAAAATAAAACATTTGTCCGGAAATCCGAAACGCCTTTGTATATTCAAATTGCTTTTTTATTGCGTTTTCAAATTCGTTGATCCGTCGTTAGATATGGCATATTTAATGGTAAAATCATCCGGGATCGAGAAACCGGGATTTTCGGGATCCTCATGAACACTAACGGACGAAATAACCATCTTCACATAATTGCCTTGTCCGGTAAGAATGACATACACATCACCAGCGACCATAAACGCCGCCCCGCCGGTACTATCCCAAAAATCGTCGGGCACCTCACTCAACGAATTAAAAACAGATTCACCGCCGGCCCCTCGATAATCAATTGTTGCCGCAGACCCCGTAGACCACATCTGCATTCCTTCAAAATAAACATCCCCGGATTGCCCAATCCCGAAATTGCCGGTCTCAAAATCAATATACGGCGGATTACTGAAACCTCCCACCGTAAAGGTCTTGGTCTTAATAGTAAGCAACTCTTCGCCGCTGGAGGTCAATCCGCCGTCATCTTCAGTTGTACCGGCTCCGGGCTGGACTGGATTACGCTCATCACGAGCCGTACGGATCTGATCGACAACGCTGGCACTTTTCCCGGATGCCTGAGCGATCTCCGGAGACAATGTCGCATAGATCAAATCACCTCTAAGATTTTTAATTTTAATTTTTCCGTCTTCCAGCACAAACATGAACGTTGTCCTGCCGGAAGTTTTCTGCTCTAAACCGGTTTTCCTGGGCGTCTGACTTTTATCCCATTTAGTTTCCGCGACATACATATTCCCGCGCTGACTGATTCTATTGATATAAATCGTTAAGCGTATATTCAGGAACATATCAAAATCAAATCGCACGCCTTCTTCCAGAATAGCCTTGCTGCCCAGATAATCCCTTGAAATATATTCGCTAAAAAGAAACGCGTTCATCATTTCATAAGCGTCGGCAATCCCTTTGACGGTTTGCGCGATCAACTGTTCAACATCAACATCCTGATAAACAATAGTGTTAACATCCGGAAGTAATCTTACTTGAACCTCACGCGCGTCCGTTGTCTTGATGCGAAGAATAAAATCATACGATTTATTGGGCAGCGGCCGGAACCGATAATTAATATTTTGGCTGCGCGCCAGTTCCTGCCATGTCCTCCCGCCGTCTTCAGATAACAGCATGGTTTCGACCTTATCAAGGGTGAACAACCGACCTTCAAGAATGATTTCTCCAGCGACCAAATCGCTCTTCGTCATAACAACGTCCCCCCCCATCTTAGAAGCGGAACGTGAATTAATGCGGGGGTTCTCAACAAAATACCCGTAAAAACCGGCAAGCTCAAATTCATTCATGTTGTCAACAGACCTTCTCGCCTCTTCGTCTATTCTCCGTTGCCGTTCTTTTTGACGAGCAAGCTCCTGCGCCTCAAACTCCTTGCGAGACTGTTCAGCTTCATGCTCACGAACCTCAGCATGAAGTTCCTCCACCCGCTGGGCAATCTTCGCGTAGATCTTTCCTGATTCATGCTGAGACTCGGAAGCTTGAATCATTCCTTTTGCCTCATCGGTAAGAAGATAATAACGGACCTGCTTAGGTTGTTTTGTGAACTTTTCGCGATATTCATCCTCGCTCATTTTGTATAGCGCGGCCATTTTCGCGTCATGCTCTTTATCAATAACCGTCGGCACCTGCATCAGCCCCGGAACCAAGCTGGCAACCTGCTCCATAGTTTCCCGATACGCCTTACTGCTTCCTTTGATTTTAGTAACAAGCCTCAACGCCTGATTAAGATCTTCCCTGTAGATCGGCAGATCATAATTCGGCGCGATAAAATTCTCACCCTTGGCAACGGGAACACCCTCCAGGTTCATAATCTGCTCCCATTTGGCGACATGCGCCGGCGCGTTGTTTTTCGCAAAAGAAACCGCCTTCATCCTGTTCCAGGCGTCACGAATCGGCTGCGCGATTTTTGTCAGCTCCGCCCGCGTCGCGTAATGAGGGAAAGGCTCGTCAAGCTTCGCCATGCCGTCACGGCCTATATTAGGGAAAACAATTTTATAATCCTGGTTCCCTCCCCAATCGATCAATCCCTGCTCCTGCAATCCCCTAAAATAAGCAGAAATAATTCTACGATTATTCTGAACAAAATCCCGGTCAGTTTCTCTGTTTTGCTGATCCGCGCCCGCTCTCTTTGCGGCAGCTTTGAACTGCTCGGGCAGCGCTTTTAATTTACTCGCGTTCTCTATCCCTTTTCTGATTTTCTCGCGCAAAACATCCTGATCAAAATCGGGGTCGACAAGGACACGGATCTGGGTGACAGTATCATTATCCAAAGGAGGAGTTTCAGAAAACTGCTTTTCGGCCTTATCCCAAACCTTTGCCTTGGCCTCAATATCCATCGCGCGGCCGATCAGACGTTCAACCAGATAACCCGTTCCTTGAGCAGGAACAAGTTTAGCTAAAAAACCTTCCATATCCCGGGCTCTGACCGGTTCAGTAACACCACCCAATTTCCCCATATTGGTGTATGCCTCATCTTCGGCCCTCTCCACATAATCTTTTGCCCCCCAGATCTGAACCTGCGTATCCGTTGGCAGGTCAGCCAGAATCGCCGAAAGCAGGGCAATATATTGTTCATAATTCTCGCGCTGCGCGCTTCGCAACTCATTGTAAGCTGCCAGCACGTCAGTCAGATCGCCCACGATTTTCAGACGAAGCATGGACTCAATTTCATTCATCCGTTTTAAAACATTGCTTGCCATCCCCACGACAAGCTCCCAACCTTTTACTTCGATGTTATATTTTTCCGCTGCCGGTCGAACCGTCGCGCGATAAAAATTAGATTGTTCTGCACTTAACGCATGCAGGGCCTGCGTCAAAGACTGGTATTCGCTATCCTCTTTAATCGCACCCCAATTGACTCCAAAATAACCGCTATGCTTGTCTACCACCGCGTCGCGTTTCTTGCCAAGTTCCACACTCTTGGCCCTGATCTGAGCGGCAAATTTATTATATTCTTCGTTCGCTTTATCAAGATTTTCTTTGGCGCTAGTAAGCGAATCCGGAGCAACAGAAAAAACCTTCTTAACCTTTCCTTCTATTTCCCTTAAATAGTTGGAAATCCCCTTGGCGACATCTCTCTTCCAAAACTCCAGAACAATATCCGCTCCCTGAAAATCACCTACATTCAATCGTTCAGTTATATCATCAACCGCCGAGTCAGGATCAGCCACAAGCGCGACGGTTTCTGTCTGCCCATCCGGCATGGAAAATTCGACATCTTTTCTAATGGTCAGCCAGTCAAGCTCCACGATATGCGGCGCGAATAACTCTTGATAATACTGCTTGGCTCTTGCTTCATACGCCTCATTTCTGGCTTTTTGTGCCTGGGCAAAAGAATCCGCGCCATATTCTCCGTCAGGGAAAGTCTCCTCCGCCACCCCTTCAAAAACCTGGCCTCTTTGCTCCTTGATCTTCTTATTCAAAACATCGGCAAGCGCAAGCCACTTCTTCCTCTCATCGCTCAGGGTCTTGGATAACACTTCATTCACCGCGATCATCTTGCTTGACCCGCTTAAACATTTGAGCTGCCACTCATTGATCTGCATTTCCCAGTTAGAAGCGCTTTTCAGATCTTTATTTTCCATTTTATTGATCTTGGGAGTTAGTTCATCGTAGGCTTTTTTACTAGCCGCCGGTAGCAGGGCAAGCTCGGCCTCAATGGCGCGATTAGCTTTAATCGCCAGAAATTCCCTGATCATCCGATCAAGATCATTATTATAAAAATGGCCTACCCGTTCTGAAAACTTCTTAAACTCCGCCATTTGCTGACGCAGCCGGGTCTCGCCCCAGGCGACCCTGGCCTGCTTATTGGCCTCCTTCAGCAGCTGAACGATCCACCCCCGCGCCTTATTGCGCCACTCTCCGGCAAGCATATCGATCTCCGCCTTTTCAGCCGTATCCACGCCCGAGCCGACACTCATCCAGCTCTTCATATAATCCGACCAGCTCTCCTCCGGCCATTCCTCCCCCAAATGG
>JAGYNW010000186.1 GCA_018399915.1 Candidatus Omnitrophota bacterium | reverse complement strand
CTTCACGAATTGCGAATCTTAATTTTTCTTCAATGGCAAAAGAACCGATCCAGCGGTCATTACCTAAAGGCTTCATCACAACTTCTTGCCATTTGGTCTCGTTTTCCGTGCGGTAAAGCAATGTGGTTATGACGTGATCATGTCCATCGGCAAAAACATCAGCGCGTACGATCACGTTCTCGCCTACAGTCCTTTTAATGGGGAAGATTCCATCGTCTACCTGAGGAGATACATTTTCGATGACAGTTCGCGGGACAAAAACAGGTTTTCTCCCGGATACGATCTTTTTAGTTTTAGCCGCAGTATGTGTTTTCGACATAATCGTACTTTTCCTTCCTTCGATTATAAGTTGTGACTTTGAGGTTTACGCGTTTCCTTTTGATGGATTATATATTCACAATATCTTAACTGGAACATAATATGAACAATGTTATTCAATGGCGATTTTTCTGCCCAAGAGATTCTGTTTTAATTGAAAAAGCAATTTTCCATTGGCAAAAACAGTTATATTTCCGGATGTTTCAGAGACAACGATTCCGATAGAATCGGTTTTTTGGGTCATATGGGCAGCCGCGTTATGGCGGCTTCCCAAACCTTTACATATTTTTGTCTTGATGCGGGGCATAAATAATAATCGGCTTGCCGCGGAAATGACTCCGTCACCGCGAATGACAAAAGCGCCGTCCAACTTGGAGAATTCCAGGATATTGTCTTTAATTGTAAGATTTTTTACATCCCGGTCTTTTTCCCGGTATCCCCGGAACGGATTGATGGTAATTTGTTTTGACAATGAAAGGACTTTTTTAGTGTCCCCGATAATAAAGATTGCGCCATAAGGTTTGCCTTCTCGTCCAAACTCACCCAATTCAATAGCGACATCCATTATTGCGACTACAACATTCAATTGGATTTTATATTCATTCACATATTTACGAAAAAGCTTCAAACCCTTAAAATGAGAATCCATATTGATGATATTGATGCTGTCATAAGGTTCTTTATTGTGGACGCTGCCATTGACACAAATGATCTTTTCTGTCTCAGTGATATATCCTTTATATAATGCTCCGATCAGAATAGATCTGATCTTGGCATATCGGGAAAGGTTGCTTGCCGGGAAGGATATAAGCTTAGAAACAGGATTTTCACTAAAGGTTTTTAAAATCTCATTATCCGAAGAAGCAATAATAAGCTTAAGTTCCTTAGGGATGTTATTAAACCATTCTTGTTTCATGTTTTTATCAGAAACAACCAGCAGGGTTTTCTTTTCCAGGCCTATGGCCAGTTGACTGGCTGCCTTTATTATGTGTTGCACATTTTTATTTACCATAAAAGCGTCTTTTCATTATATTTGATTATTTCTTATTAAGACTTATTCTATATCATAAATGAATTTTATGGAGTTTTAAAATTATTTTAGGATTATCCGCATGATTAAAGGGTTGGTGCTGGGAGATCATCAGTATTCTTCTCCCACCTTTGTAAACATGGCATGTTCGACCCATCGATCGGGTTTTTCCATAAATGCGATCAGATTTTCTATTATAGCCTTGTGTTTTTTTTCTTCTTCCGCGATATTTAAAAGGACCTCTTTTTGCTTTTGATCAGCAGCCTCTGCAGCCGTTTGGGTGTAAAGATCAATGCTTTTTTGTTCGATTGTTAATGCCTTGTGATAGATCTTTGCCTGCTCGATATCGAATTGGAAACTGTCTTTATTTTCTCTCCAATCAGCGAAGACATCTTTGATGTTTTTCAGATATTCGCTTTCGATGGGCTTTACGTCATCATTAGTCTTCATTTTCTGAAAAATTTCATAATGTTTTTTTTCCTGCGCAGCCAATTCTTTAAAAATGGTGGCCATACCTTTTTCAGGCGCAGACTCTGCGTAGTCGGTGTAAATTTTTTCGCCTTCTTTTTCCAGTTCTAAAGCATAATCAAAAACATTCATTTCATAACTCCTTTCTTTGTTCTATCGTCCAGATGAGAGCTGTTTGTTATCAGAATTAGCTCGCCTCAATTTTTCCTTCATTGTTGTGTTGCCTAATATGCTTCAGTGATTCAATCAGCTTGGATGCTTCTTTGCGGGATAATTGATCTATGGTTTGTTGTTGATAGTATTTTTTTGTAAAACGATTTAGATGGTTCATATCCCATGCAAGTTTTTGCGCTAAATTCTTGATAAAGATCTTTTGGCGCAAAGTAATTCCATCGGCAAAGTTCTTGTAATGTCTGGTCCGCACAAAATAGTTCATTAATTTTTGAAAACTTTTATCATCCAGATCTTTTGCGCTGTATACACCTGCGGCTTTTTGCAGGATGTCGCGGTATTCCGTATCAGTTAAGCCCAATTCCTTTTTGACAATGTGGATGACTGCTAATTTTTTATTATCCATCAGTTCTTCCGTCAAAGCCTTAAAAACATCTTTTTTTCTGATTTTTTTTGCATTCGGAGGCATCAGCGCCGCAATGGTAGCAAATTTCGTTTTCCAGATATTTTCCCTGGTAAAAATCCTGGATATTCTGCAAAGTTGTTTGGGCGATGTTTTTTAAGGCCTCCCTGGTAAAAAATCCTTGATGTGAGGTAACAAGCACATTCGGAAATGTGAGTAAACGTGCCAAGGTATCATCACTGATCATTTCTGAAGAAAAATCTTCAAAAAAGTACTGGCTTTCCTCCTCATAGACGTCCAGTCCGGCCGCACCCACTTGTTTTTCCTTCAGCCCATGGATCAGGCTTTCGGTTTCAATAATTTTCCCGCGGCTTGTGTTTATGATAAAAACCCCCTTTTTCATCTGAGCAATGCTTTTTTTATTGATCAGATGGTAAGTTTCTTTGGATAAAGGGCAATGCAAGGAAATGATGTCGGATTTTTCATACAATTTTTCAAGAGAAACATACTGAACATTATCTTTTTCCGCGTAAACACTATCCGGGTATTTGTCATAGGCCAGTACTTTCATCCCGAAGCCAAGCGCGATATCAATCAGACATTTTCCGATTTTTCCGGTACCCAGAACGCCGAGGGTTTTTCCATACATATCAAAACCTAAAAATCCGTTAATTGAAAAATTACCATCCCGCGTCCGGTAATAGGCGCGGTGGGTTTTTCTGTTTAACGTCATTATTAATGCCATGGCATGTTCAGCCACGGCATGCGGGGAATACGCGGGAACGCGAACGACATGGATATTTTTATAGGCGGCCTTCAAATCAACATTATTGTATCCGGCGCTGCGTAAAGCGATCAGTTCAATGCCGGATTTTTTCAGGATGTTGATATTATGTTTATCAATGGAATCATTCACAAAGGCACAGACTACGTGGCTGTCTTTACTGAGACTGGCTGTCTTTGCGGTCAAATGTCCATCAAAATATTGGATATCAAAACCATATTTTTGATTAGCCGCGTCAAATACGCGTTGATCATAGGGTTTGCTATCATAAAAGAAAATTCTTCTTTTTTGGGTCATAAAAAGCCTTTTTTATTGGTTGCCAATTCTCTGAATTAAATTTAATCAAATGATTAAAATTTATTCCAAAGAGAATATTTTCCTGCGCCTAGTAATACGATGCAAATCGATACAGCCAAAAGCATCAACTGGTATTCAAAGCCGCCCTGGGATGAAAAAAGTCCATTGGGCCCATGCACTTTCAGGATCGCTACTATCATGGTGATACCGATAAGCCCGGCGCTGATGCGCGGGATTATGCCGGCAATCAGAAAAAGCCCACCCAGGAATTCTGACAAGGCAACAATCCAGGCCCAGAAAATCGGCATGGTAAACCCCATTGTTGATAATGACTCAGAAAATCCTTTAATCCCGGGTCCGCCAAACGTCCCAAAAACTTTTTGCGCGCCATGAGCAATAAAGATTATACCGACTGTGATCCTAAGGATCAGTAAAGCGGCAGGTAACATGTTTTTGTTTGCCATCTTTCTACTCCTTTGTTAGTGATTACATCCAAAAAAGAAAACCGGTCATCGCTATTCCGACAAATGTATATAAAGCGATGGTCATCCCACTTGCCTTATGCAGGTGTTCTTTACTGGTATATTGTGTTTTTAAAATGGTTAAAGGTTTAATCGCGAGAATATAAAATCCCAGGATCAGCAGAGCTGATCCTGGCAGGATTTTGGCATAGATCAGAGCTAACAGAGACAGCACAGATAAAAGGACCGAGACCGCATAGAGCTGATAGCCTTTGTCCCTTCCCCAGGCCCCGATCAAATTGTTTTTACCCGAATCCCTGTCTTCTTCAAAGTCCGGGATTTCATTGCAGAAGATAACGCTCAAAATTAAGAAGGCCATGGGCAATGAGACAAGCAGTGGTTCCCAGGTAATGCGTTCAGCAAACAAGTAGTATGCGCCCATGACCATACCTATCCCGAATAAGAAAAAAATATCAATACAAGTTAAGGCTTATCAATTAAGAAATAGGGAAAAAATATTAAAGAAAAAGAAAGAGTATAAGGAAACATGCA
>JAGYNW010000185.1 GCA_018399915.1 Candidatus Omnitrophota bacterium | reverse complement strand
CTCCTCACGTCCTAACACGGATGCTAGTGTTAGTCGTTTTTATCCAGCTCAATTGCAGAAAAACATTGCGGATGATAGCCTTACAGTTATTTTAAAAAATCAGATCAGTCCTTATCTGATTCTGGATATTAAGAAACGCATCCTTGGCTTTAATCAAGCTTTTAAAAAACTTGTGCAATTTACCAAGGAAGATCTTGATAATCTTACCTATTTAGATTTTATTGTTAACCGTTATCATAGCGTGATTAATGATTTTATTGAAAACCATTTAATGGTTCGTGGAAGAACACCTGTTTTTGGATGCGAATATATCAGTAAAGCCGGAAAAACCATTTTTGTAGAGCAACGTTTATTTTTAATAGGAGATAATAGCGGAAATTTCAAGCAGATTTACGTTTCCATCCGTGACATCACGGTTAAAAAAAGATCTGAAACCAAGATTGACAAATTGCGAAAAGAAATACGCAAAGAAAAACAAAAGCTAGAGGAGACTTTGAACATTGATCGAAAGATGAGCAATATCTTTGACTTGAATCATTTATTTGATTTTATTGTTGATAAGTCAGCAAAAGTCTTGAGTGCGCAAAGATGTTCGTTGATGATCTATGATGAGAAAAATAAAGAATTGCTGATCAAGGGAGCCAAAGGATTAAGTGCTGAGGCGATTAAAAAAACGCGGGTGGGCATTGGTTCCCAAATATGCGGAATGGTGGCCAAGAAAAAACGCGCTCTTTTGGTCCAGGATATTGAACAAGACAAGAGGTTTAGACAGACAAACAAAAAACGATATCAGAGTAGATCTTTCATGATCGCTCCGATCATTGCCCATAATAAAATATTAGGGGTTGTCAATGTTTCTGAAAAGGTTGTCCCAAAGAATCAACCAGAGGCATTTAATGAATTTGACCTTAAAATCTTTTCATCTATCATTAACCAGGCCGGAGTTATGATTGAGAATGCGAACTACAGCCGGCAATTAGAATACCTTACAACAATTGACTCATTAGGCGATATTTTTAATCATCGTTTTTTTATGAAATATTTAAATGATGAGATCAGAAGGATCAAACGCTATAAGGCCCCTTTAAGCCTCATTATGATCGATATTGATGATTTCATGGAGTACAATGAGCTTTATGGAAAACTCGAAGGTGATCAGGTCATAAAGAGTATCAGCAAACTGTTGAAGTCACATGTACGGGAGACCGATGTTGTATGCCGCTATTCGGGGGATGAATTTGTTATTATTTTACCTGAAACAGATATCACAAAAGCGAAATTGGTAGCACTTAAGCTTTTAAGTGTTCTAAAAAATGCTAGGGGCAAACGGGATATAAAGGTTAGTATAGGTGTTGCGGGGTATGGGAATGGGATGAAGAGTTCTGACATGATCTTGAAAGTTTATCAGGCTTTACTTAACGCGAAAAATCAATACCGAAATAAAGTATATTGTTTGAATTAAGAATAAAATTCATAAATTGATTGATATCTTCTGTTTTCTAATTAATATGGGAAAGAGATAATAAGAGCCGCATTGAACAAGGAGTAGATATAATGAATCAGCCTAATGATAAGTGTTTTTCTAAAGAGGATATAGATCAATTCATCAAAGACAACAGTGATGCGCTTCAAATAACGGCGGGGGTTTACGCTGATATTTTAAAGACTTCGTTAACTCAAACCCAGTCAGACATCGACCAAATAGAACAAGCGCTTAAGCTCAATGATTTTGATCAAGCCTGCAAGCTTGCCCACCGCATTAAAGGTGCTTATCAGAACCTTAGAATCGAATTATTAGGAGATATGTGTTTTCAGATGGAAAAGAACGCGAGAGAACGCAAGCAGGTCGAAGACATACTTGGTTTGCACGCAGATGTAAAAAATGTCATTGAGAGCCTTAAAACATATTTTAAGGACCACAATCCTGAGAATTAATTTTCACATATTATAAAAGAGAGTTATTATTGATTTTTTTAAAGCAGATCATCTCTGGCTTTGTTATCATTTTTATGGGATTATTCTTTTTTTCTGCGCCTGTGTTTGCGGGTGATGCCCGGTTAATATATTCGCAGGTAGAACGAAATGCCAGGCAGGGTAATGTTGATTTCGCCTTTATGGGATGTAAGAATATCATTGAAAATTACCCGAAATCCAAATATGACGCTGCCTGTATGTTTGCCTTAGGAGAATATTATTATGATCTTCCCAATTACGAAAAAGCTTATTCGTTTTTTCAACAATATATCGATCAGTTTCCGGAATCTGAAGCCAAATTTTTTGCCTTGGCGTATCTGCAAAAGATCAGTTCCCTTAAAGGAGATAAATCTTTAATTGAAGAACATAAAACAGCAATCATTAAACACCGCCAACTAAGTTTGGTTTTTCGTAAAAAAGAAAAACAAATTTACCGGTCCGCATTAAACAATATTTATCATGCATATATTTATATAAATAAGATTGAATTTTATGTTGAAGGGCAAATCCTTACAAAGATTTCTTATTAATTTTAAATGGGCAGTCATTATAGCCGTGTTTCTCCTGCTAGGGATAACAGCTGCCATCAATTTACATCTTCCAACGCTTCAGTCGAAAATTACCTCATCGATCAATCAAGAATTGAATTATGCCATTTCGATCGGGAACATGTTTTATCAATTTCCAAATCAATTCTACATTTATGATATTAGCGTAAAAAGTCATTCGCGCGAATCTTTTAATTCATCGTTGGATTTGGCTAAGGCCAGGGTCAAATTATCGCTTCCTGATTTATTTTTTCAGAAAAAAATTTTAATCTCTGATATCAAGTTATATGAGTCTCGAATTAATTACCATGACGTTATGGCATTCTGTGAAGGGAACATGGAATTGCTGAAAAATATTTTTAAGAACATGCCTCCCGGTAACGCAAAAATCCGTTTTTCCAATCTCCATGTAAATTTTTTAGATAATAAAGAATTGATTCTGGATTCTGTGTTTAAAGTTTTTAATGACACGATTATGGGTATGGGACGTGTGCAAAAAGTTTTTTATATGAGAGAAAATATAAGCGGTCGCTCAAAGCGTGCCTTTTGGGATGTGCGTAATTATTATTTTCGTTTTAATGCTTTAATCACGGATAAAAAAATTTTATTGGACAGTATTGATATCCAAAATATGACCTTTCAGGCAAAACTGTGGGGAAGTTGGGATGCCATATCTTTAAAGATTAAAGGATATGCTTTGGTCGATACATTGGCACAGAATGATGAAGAAAAAGAACCCATGATCCGTGATTGGTTGACTTCTTTGGTAAGCCATTGGCGAGAGGGTGGACATTTTTATCCCAACGGAAAGGACTTTACTCCCAACTTACATATTTTAGATATTGATTCGACCGTAAGTTTTGCTTTCCCCCAGGTGAACTTGAAAAATCTAAGTTTTGGTTTCAATGGCACACCTGTCCGCCTCCATGGATTTTTTGATCTGTCGGATAAAGCAAAGGCAAGCATTACAGGAGAAATGCTTCCTTCGAGGCAAATGGTCTTTTTTGAGAAAGCCAAATTTCAATTGAACGCCAATCGTTTCAAGGGGCAGGATACGGTAGGAGGCAAGTGTAATATTTATTTTGATAAAGGTGCCAGCGAATATAGCTTAAAAGAGATAGATATAAATTTTTCGGGTTTGATGTTTGATCTGGAAAAAATCATCCCTTTGGACTTTTACTTAGATAAAATAACTATACGCTGTAAAACAAGACGGGATAAACACCATCTAACATTAAATGATGTGCGGGGGCGCATAAATCATTTGAATAAGGAGTTAAAAATCATAGATCTTTTCTGCCCTCTGCATGGAGGTACGTTAGGTACGCAAGTTTGGATAAGCACTAAAGATTGGCCGGCAGAGGTTTCAGCTAACATGAATATCAGAGATGTTAACTTGCAGCAATTGCATGCATTTATCCCGGAATTCGCGAAGTTTCGGGGAAAATTGAATGGACGAATCACGTTTTCTTCAAAAAATAGGATGGAGCTTTTCGGCGTCCTGAAAATGAATGATGGCAAATTGGTCAATTTGGACTTTTTTCAATGGCTTTCAGAATCTTTTGATATGCCTTCATTAACGACGATTGATTTTGATGCGGTTACAACAGAATTTAAGGTCAATGCCGAGGCACTGAAGTTTCAGGAGATTGATCTTGATTCTGAAGATGTGACAATCTATGGGAATTATCGTGTTGATTCACAGAATCTAGTCTCCAGTATTTTAGAGCTTTCCTTCAGTAAAGAAATTTTAAAGGAATCACCCAAGTTCCGACCGATTTTAAAGATGTTCAGTTCAGATCTTTCGCATTTGCCCTTTAAATTTCAACTTTCCGGCAATCAAGATTCCGTAAATTTTTACTGGATGGATTCATTTACAAAAAGGAAGATTCAGGATAAGATCCCTAATTTTATTGAACGACGCATTGAAAAAGGGATCAACAGAATGGTAACAGAACCAAAATCCCCTTAACCCAACA
>JAGYNW010000184.1 GCA_018399915.1 Candidatus Omnitrophota bacterium | reverse complement strand
TTAACTCCTGCGGCTGATTGTATTAATGTAATATGGTCCGTGGTTGTACCACCTTCAGTTGCGTTTCTTTCCGCTCTAATTGTATAGCCAGCCGTTGCATTAGGGATAATGGTGTAGGTAAAGTGATTTCCCGGTGAGTTGGCAGGGTCATCAAGGTCGATCGCGCCGATTACGCAACCAGCGTAGGTGCCACCATTAGACAGATAACACCTTTCAGCTGATTGCCTTAGTGCGCTGATAGCGGAAAGTGCTTCTGTACTTCTGGAATATTCGATCGTACTGAAAAATCTGGGCAATGCCAAGCTGGCCAATACCCCAACGATTATAATAACAATAATAATTTCAAGTAACGTAAAACCGCTTTTTTTGTTGATTTTCATTCTTTTCTCCTTTTAATGAACCGAAGGTTAATTAACACTTTTTTTGCTTTCCACTCATTCCGTAAAGAATAATCACATATAGCTATATATCGCTATATTGTTATTATTCTTGTCCTCTTGAGTCTAAACTATCTGTCGTTTAGATCTCAATGAGACAGCTTAATTCGCAACATAACAGGGAGGTTGAAACAGGATAAGCTATTTGAGTTAGGATATTTCTGTAATAGTTATTTTATCGATCATAAAGATGCCGATGCGCTATGATGTTACTTATATAAATTTAACTACTCATGTAATATCGAATTTAAGAGTTACTGTTTTTCCTGTTTGCCTCTCTTACTTTAGATATACCATTTAAAGTTTCAATTGTCAAAATAGCGAAACGTCTTATACAGGTATTTACTTTATTAGTATATTTTTAATTTACATGAAATTCATTTAGATGAAAAGACAAATTTAAACTTTTTTTACCTTGTATCACAAAAATTATCCGCCACCTAATTGGGCGATGTTAAACATCGGTAAAAACATCGCGACTAAGATAAGCCCGATTACAATAGCCATAAAAACAAGCATTATCGGTTCAACGATCGTACCGAAACGGTCCATAAATTTTTCCACGTCATTTTGGTAAAAGGCAGAGACGTGGTTTAACATCTTGCTAAGCTCCCCTGTTTCTTCTCCAACCATGATCATCTGTATGGCCATAGGCGGGAAAAATCCACTTCGTTCCATGGGAGATACAATAAGTTCACCATTACGGACACCTTCTTTAATGTTGCTTATGATATTGCCGCAAGTGCAGTTAGAGACCAAACGTTCGGAAATGTCAAGGGCAAAAAGAATTGGCACTCCGGAATCGATCAGGATGGTCATTTGAGATGTAAACCGTTCCACGATGATATTTTTATAGACATCTCCCATAATAGGCAAATGGAATAAAAAGTTCTCCCATAACAGACGGCCGGAATAGGTTTTGATGTAACTTTTGAAAATAAATATAAAAGCGATAAATCCTCCAGCAATGAAGAAAAAATATTTTTTGATCGTCTTAAATGTCCCGAGCAAAATTACCGTGATGGCAGGTAGTTCGGCATTCATTGAATTAAAGATCGATTCGAATCGGGGGCCGACAAATAAGGCGAATACTAAAATCGCGCCAATCATAATAACAAAAAGGATGAGCGGGTAAATTAATCCCGAAATGATCTTTGCCCGAAAGGCGAGTTGTTGTTCAGAATAGAACTCCAGTTTTTTAAGAACTGTTGGGATGGTGCCTGAGGCTTCCCCCACTTCGATGAGACTTATCCAAAAGATATTGAAACATTTAGGATGTTGGGCTAATGCCTGACTGAGTGATTCTCCCTGTTGAATATCGTCACGCACTTTAGAAAGCGCCTTGTAAAGTTCTTTGCTTTCGATCTGGGATATGATCACGTCCAATGAACGGATCAGAGAAACCCCTGATTCCAACATCGTAGAGAGTTGTCGGGCGAAAGATAAAAGGTCTTTGGGTTTGACTTTATTCCGTGAGAATTTTTTAGTGGTTGTCCTTTGGGGACGGTTAGGCTGTACTTGTTTTGTGACCGTTAATTCTTTGATCTCACTGATAAAGAAGCCTTGGGCCTGCAGGTTTTCTATCAGGGCTTTTTTGCTTGAGGCCTCGACAATGTTTTTTATGGTTTTGCCATCTCGGTTTTTTACGATATAGGAAAATTTTAACATAATTTCTTATCTATGATGTTGTTACGCGGCATATTTCATCAAAACTGGTAAATCCTTGTTCTACAAGTTTCAGGCCTGATTCGAACAATGTCAACATACCATTTTTTCTTGCGGTATCTTTAATTTCCATATAGCTCCCGTTTTTAGCAATCAGACTGCGTATTTCATCATCAATGACCAGGATTTCCGGAACGACAATTTGGCCTTTGTAGCCTGTATGGTTGCACTCTTCACAGCCTTTAGGTTTATAAATGAGGTCAGCATTGATTTCTACCCCCCCGTGCTGATCAGGGGACGGTTCGTAGGCTTCTTTACACATGGGACAAAGTCTTCTAGCCAGCCGTTGAGCTAAAATCAGGAGTAAGGAAGGGGTGATCAGGTAGTTGGGAATCCCGATATCCATTAAACGGGTGATCGCAGATGTCGAGTCATTAGTATGAAGGGTCGTTAGAACGAAATGACCGGTCAAGGCGGCCCGCACACAAATGGATGCTGTTTCAAGGTCCCGGACCTCCCCAACCATTATGATGTCTGGATCTTGGCGAAGGAAAGCCTTAAGGGCTGTCGCAAAAGTCAAGCCGATCTCATTTTTTATGTTTACCTGGTTTACGCCATCGATTTTAAATTCAACCGGATCCTCAACCGAAAGGATATTTTGTTTTGGGTCGATCGTTTCTTTAAGAGCCGCATATAAAGAAGTTGATTTACCGCTTCCGGTTGGTCCTGTCACAAAAAAAAGGCCGTAAGGCTTGGATAATGTTTTTCGTAAAGTTTCAATTTGATTGGCGGAAAAACCCAATCCGGAAAGTTCTAAAGGTACGGCGGCTTTATCAAGGATACGCATAACAACTTTTTCTCCCCAAACGGTCGGGATGGTTGAAATGCGGATATCAACGGTTCTGTTTTCCAGTTTAGCTCTGATCGCTCCATCCTGAGGAAGACGTTTTTCGGCAATATCTAATTTGGAAAGGATTTTTATGCGTGAAACGATTGGCAGATGCAAATGCGCGGAAGGTGGCGGTATTGTGTATAGGCTGCCGTCGATACGATAACGAAGCTGGATCCGGCTTTCAAAAGGTTCAATATGAATATCGCTGGCGCGTTCATCAATAGCTTGACGGATGATCAGATCAACCAGTTTGATAACGGGTGCCTCCCCTGCTTTTTGGATAAGTTTATCCATACTTAATTCCGCTGATAAACTGGCATCTTTAGCCGATGTCACAAAAGAGGTTTCCTGATTTTTGATATAAGACTTCTGAACCGCTTGGTCAAGCATGGAAGTTTTGCCTTCGAGTTTGTTTTCTTTGAAATAAAAAAGGGTAATAGCTTTCTGAATCGCGGATTTTGTTGCAACCACAAGGTTGATTTCATGACCCGTTATACGTTTAATATTATCGACAAGCATTAAATCTAAAGGATCAACAACTGCACAAGTCAGGGAATTCATGTTCTTGGATAATGGAAGGACGCTGTTTTTTTGGGCAAAATCACTGGGAATCAAATTTTCCAATTCTTCGCTGGCTTGAGGCTTCAAGAGTTCAGAATTTTCAGAAGAATAATAAGGGATGTTGAGCTGAGATCCTAAGGCTTGACAGAGTTTTTCTTCGGTAATGATACCTTGCTCAACGAGGATTTCTCCAAGGAGTCCCTTTTTTTGAAGTTTTTGACTCGCAATGGCGCTTTCTAGTTGCTCATCTGTAATTATGCCTTGATTGATTAATATTTCCCCGAGCTTTAAGTAAGACATAGATCAAAATCCTTGAGTTTCAACATGAGAAAGTTCTTTTTCGATCAAGTGAAGTCTTTTTTGCGAATCAGGCTTTGGGTAGGGTGCAGGTTTTTTTTGAGTTATGGGTGTTATTTCTTTCGAAAAAGGCATGTCTTGTTCTCGTAAAAAATTTCCGGAAGCAGGGTGCATATTCTTAACTCTATCACGAATGATATTCGGGGTGATGAAGATTACCAGTTCCCGCTGTTCTTCTTCTTTATCTTTGTGTCTGAACGCAGCTCCGAAGATCGGTAGCTTTGAGAGTATAGGAACGTTTGTTTTTGTTTGTTGATAATTGGTTCGTAAAAGGCCTCCGATAACTACAGTTTCCCCATCATTAACTCTTAGCATGCTGGCTGTGCCTCTCTCTTCAGGATCTTTGAAGGTTTGTTCTGAGTAAGTTCCTCCGGTCGTCGCCTGTATGACCTTGGGTTGCACAGCCATGATAATTTCTCCACTGCTGATATTAGCCTGGGGCGTGACCGTTAAGAAAACACCGGTTTCAACCCTTTCCGCCTGAGAAACTGTTGATGAATTTCCATCAGCTGAAGTCGTATTTGTTGCGGCGAGTCCAATGGCTTCATCGGTTTTAATATGGATTTTGGCTGTTTCATTATTTAATGTCAAAATTCTCGGACGGGCGAGGGATTTCGTATCTGATTGGGTTTTAAGAAAGTTTAATATGAGCGTTAATCCTCGAAAGGAA
>JAGYNW010000183.1 GCA_018399915.1 Candidatus Omnitrophota bacterium | reverse complement strand
ATTCGGCGCCAGGAGGATAATTGATCTGCCGTGGAATGTGGGTAGGGTAGGCATTCACGCTGTTGTTTTGTGCCCAATGCGCGACCCGGCTCATGTGATAGGTCATAGAATCCCAATTATTCGGAGGAGCTATTAAGGCGGTTAATCCAACAAGGATTATGATCAAAATAAGGCCGCAAAGATAGGATTTATATGGCCAGGAGAGGCCTTTAAATGTCCTGAAAGGTTCAGATAAGATTTGTACGACTAAAGATCTTGAATGATATTTATTTTTTTTCGATCTTAAATGCCAAATAAGAAAAGAAATAAAAGCGGCTATGAGCCAAAAACAGAGAAGAAAACTGAGATTCAACAGGTTGAGGAGGCTCAGGAATTCTGTGACAGTGACAATCGCTATGCCGAAGGTGGTTGAAGTCAAGAGGAACGCGGTCCGTCTGCCGCGGCAATCCTCAGTGATGTAGAAATTGAGAAATGTAAAGAAAAAAAATAAAAGGGGCGCGATTATGAACAAAATATTTATCCTGCGAGTATGTGAATTTTAGTCTTTACGGGAGAATTTGCATTTAAATAATATGTAATACGTTTCAAGCGCATTGCTCCAGGTAATCTTTTTTCCGTCTTTTTTATCCCGGGCGATATAATTGATGGGGATCTCAACAATAGGGATATTATTTTTTAACAATTTAGCCGTGATCTCTGTATCAAAGGAAAAATTCCGCGAGGTTATATCGATCTTATTAAAGATGTCTTTTTTGATAAGCTTATGGCATGTATGGAAATCGGTTAGATCTGTTCTGAATAATAAATTAATGGTTTTGTTGGAAATAATATTTGCTAACCGGTTTATAGGCTGCATTTTTCGGATTTGTCCCAGAAACCGTGAGCCATAAACAACAGGCGCATTATCTTCTAAAGCCTTTTGGACCAAGGCGGCGTAATGCGATGGGGAATATTCGAGATCCGCATCCTGGATAAGGATATAATCGCCGGAGGCATGGGCGATGCCCAGTTTGACCGCCGCTGTCTTGCCCTGGTTTTTTTCATGAAACAAGATTTTAAGATGGGGGTCCTTATTTTCCTTGAGGTATTCAGTGGAGCCATCTGTTGATCCATCATCAATGATGATGATCTCTTTGGCGATATTTGGATCCAGTTGGCTCTCTTTTACCGCGGATATGATCTTATCAAGGGTAATGATCTCATTGAAAACAGGGATAATGATGGATAGTTTCATGGATTTAATAGTTTTGCGAAAGAAATATTAAGTTTTCTTTTTTTAGTGATCTTAATGATATCAGCAAAAACTTGTGGCGTAAATATTAATTTGACTTATAACCAGTGAATTCCTAATAAGATCTAAACTGTTTGAGTTTGCGATATTATTGTAGTATATTATATTTTCATATTCGGAGAGTTCCGGAGTTCAAACATTTATTGATATTTTAATGGAGATAAAGACCAATATGAAATTGAGCGTGTTAATGCCGGTTTACAATGAAGAAAAATGGCTTGAAGCTGTTTTGGACAGGGTTCTTAAACAAACGGTTCCAGGCATATCCGGCCTGGAAATTATTATTGTGGATGACGCCTCCCGGGATAAAACGCCTCAAATAATCCAAAAGATGGAGCAAAAATACAAAGGAAAGATCGTTGCTGTATATAAAAAAATCAACGAGGGCAAAGGCGCGGCCATCCGCACGGCAATCGAGCATATGTCCGGAGAAATCTGCATCATTCAGGATGCTGATCTGGAGTATAATCCTAATGATTATCCTTTGATCTTAGAACCGATCATCGCGGGGCGGGCTGACTGTGTTTACGGCTCGCGTTTTGCCGGCGGACGCTCTAAAAGGGTTTTGTTCTTTTGGCATTCCGTGGGAAATAAATTTCTTACATTGTTGAGCAATATGTTCACGAATTTGAACCTTACGGACATGGAAACTTGTTATAAAGCCTTTCGTAGTGATCTAATTAAAACAATTCCCTTGCAAAGCAACCGCTTCGGTTTTGAACCGGAGATCACGGCCAAGATCGCTAAAAGAAAATGCCGTGTTTATGAAGTCGGAATAAGTTACAGCGGACGGACTTATGAGGAAGGCAAAAAAATTACCTGGTTTGATGGTTTGCAAGCTATCTTCTTGATCATCAAATATGGTTTTTCCACCAAAATTACCCAAAAGTAGAAATATTTACTGCGGATCAGTAAGGATAGGAAGGTCGTTTTTAAAAGGGACATTCCTAATAATTTTGTTTGGAATGATTTATCGTATTTGAATTGAGTGATCAGGAAAATTTCCTTTTTTAATGGTATCAGTTATGGTATTATCTTTATCTGGTTTTGTGTGTTGCCAGGTTTTTAAGGAATTTGTAAATGTAACGAAAATAAGGGCTTATACTTTTGTTATATGAGTTTAAGGGGTCTTCGTGAATGAGCAATTTGATATTCTGGGTGTTAAAATTTCTGCGACAAATTTGGCCGATTCATGTGATTTTATTGAAAATAAGATACGCGCACATGATTCTTCTTATATTTGTATTGCTCCGGTTGCCACAATTGTAGATTGTCAAAAAGATCATGAATATTTAGAGGTTATTAATAATGCCAGCATGACAACCCCAGATGGTATGCCGGTTGTATGGCTGGGGAAATTCAAGGGATATAAGCAGGTCAGCAGGACCTATGGGCCAGATCTTTTGGATAGATTTTGTAGGTTAGGTTGTTCCAGGGGATACTCGCATTACTTTTACGGAGGTACCCAAAAAACGAATCAGCTCCTGGAAAAGAAATTGAAAGAGAAGTACCCTGAAATAAATATAGTGGGCAGATACGCGCCGCCTTTTCGGAAAATAAAGGAAGAGGAATCCTTTGAAATTCTCGAGCAGATAAATACCCTTAAGCCCGATGTCCTTTGGGTGGGGTTGGGCTCGCCTAAACAAGATTTTTGGATGGCCCAGCATCAGAAGTTATTGGATGTGGGGGTCATGATCGGAGTGGGAGCGGCTTTTGATTTTATCGCCGGCACAAAGAAGCAAGCGCCTGTCTGGATGCAGAAAACAGGACTGGAATGGCTCTTTCGATTATTCAGCGAGCCTAAACGGCTCTGGAAAAGGTATTTGATAGGGAATTCTTTATTTATTCTTTATTTGATAAGAAATTTCTTTAATCCGAGTAAAATAAAATAAAGTTTTATGATCAGGTTTAAAAATTCTATTATACGGTTCGTTTATATCGGCATTGATTTTGTCTGCATTTATCTCTCTATTTATCTGGCCTGTAAGTTCCGGCATGCCACGTTACCTTTTGATATAACCCTGCACGGCATTATAATGGATCAAGCCAATCCGTTCAGGTTTGTTTTCGCTTTTTGGATCATCACTACGTTATCTTTTCTAAATGTTAAAGAGCTTTATCAGACCCGCAGGGAAGTATTAGAGGGTTTTGAGATCGGTTTATTATTGAGGTCGGTGGCCTTTTCTTCTTTGCTTTTGGTCCTTGTCATTTACGCATTAAAGATCCAGGGATTTCCTCGCTCGGTCTTACTTATCGGTTCTTTTTTGATCATGTTGTCTTTGACTGTTTGGCGCGTAGCTAAGCGGAAATTTGTCGAATACCTGGTTATCAATGGATATAACAATTTTAATGCCCTCATTATCGGCGCTGGTAAAGTGGGCATTGCTTTAGCCGATGAGATCAAAAGCCGGCCGGAATTAGGGATCAATGTGGTCGGGTATCTGGATGATTTTAAAGAAGGCAATCCCAACGGAGACGGGTTAAAGGTGATCGGAAAGATTGCTGATTTTGTAGAGATATCGAGAAGGGAATTTATTAATAAGGTTTTTATTACCAGTCATCATGACAGTAAAGTATTTTTAAAACTATTGCAGCAGGCCAAAGAATTGGGCATTGCTGTCCGTGTGATTCCGCAGGGTTTTCAGTTGATGCCGGGAGGTTTTTTAAAATATAATATTGGCATTATCCCTATTTTAGAATACAGTGACGCGGACAATATTAAGAAACAGGTTGGGAAAAGATTATTTGATTTTGTCTTATCTTTGGGGCTAACCGTTTTAGCCTTGCCTTTGTTGATAGCGGTTGCTGTTTATGTCAAGTTGGATAGCTCTGGCCCGGTTTTTTATTCCTCTTTGCGTTACGGACGGGGCGGGAAAAAATTCCACATGTATAAATTCAGAAGCATGGTAGCTGACGCGGAAAAAGCGCAAAAAAAATATACCCGGAAGAATGAGGCGGATGGACCTATTTTTAAGATCAAAAAAGACCCCCGGATTACCAGGGTAGGTAAGTTTTTAAGAAAATACAGCCTGGATGAATTGCCGCAGTTGTTTAATGTGCTTAAAGGAGATATGAGTTTGGTAGGCCCCCGTCCTTTACCTATTGAGCAGATTGAGAAAGAGGACCTTAAACAGTTGAAACGACTTGAGGTGCGTCCGGGGATTACGGGTTTATGGCAGATACGGGGACGCAGTGATATTTCCTTTCGAAGGTTATTGCGGTGGGATATGTGGTACATTGATAATTGGTCTTTATGGTTAGACCTGAACATCCTCTTTCAAACTATCCCGG
>JAGYNW010000182.1 GCA_018399915.1 Candidatus Omnitrophota bacterium | reverse complement strand
CAAATTCATCAATATCATCAATTTCCTCCTCCAGCTCAGGCTTTTCCAAGTTGAACGGCGGGAATGTGCCTTTCTTAATATCCTTAAGCGTGATATCCATGGTCTTCAAAATCCGGGAATCATCATCCACCTCCTGCATCTGCCGCTGCATGTAATAGTTCAGGGGAACGCCTGTCGTATCCCGAGTCGCCTTATTAATAAGATTCACGGCAAAACCATACTGCTGTTCATTAAAAACCTCTTTGGAAATAAAATTATCCGCATCCCGACTACTCATCGCATAATCTTCGCCCTGGGCAGGAATCCTTTGGCGCAATGATTCTTGTGCCTGCGCAAGCCGTTGCCTGTAGCGGGGCCACTGGCCCTCCATTCCCGCCTGCGCAAAGGCCAGGGTCATGGTCCTGTCATCACCGGCCGGGAGACTCAAATCATAACGGTAGGCCGCGTTGAGTGACTTGGTCAGGACTTCTCGCCGCATCCTTTGGGTTTCAGGGCTCATTAAGAGATCCTCCGTGCCTGGGACAACAACCGCGTCAATGTAATTAACATTAATCAACGGGCCCACCATTCGATTGACAGAAGGCTTGACCGAAGGACCCGGAAGCGGATAAAGATCCACTAAATTGAACCGGTTCCCCTCTATCAAAATATTATTGGGATTGACCGGGTCAAACCCATACCCCTCGGCAAAAATCGCGTTCAGATTATCGGCCAACTCGTCATAGGCCTGCTGCGGCATCTGATCAGCGACCCGTCGAAGGCTCTCCAGATATGCCTGCTCAATCGATTGTGTCCGGGAGGCCCTGTCCTGCCAAAGGATGCCATGAATGGTCCCCCGCAAACGTTTAAGCACCTGGTAATTGCCGATCGTAATTAGCGGAAGCGCGACATTACGCGCGTGCAAAGGGCTATCCCAAAAATAGGCCGAACCGAACATTGGCAAATATTTATTGAGCAACGATTCCTTCAAGACATATTCTTCCGCCCCGGGAATCATCAAAACGCGGGATTGAGAACCTTTATGGATGTATTGATCCGCGGCAATGGTTTTTTTAACCATATCTTTAAGCGAAGTAAAACCCGCCTGCCGAAAATCCTGAAGCACATCGTTCAGTTGTACAGATCCTTCCCGGCCTTCCAAAACACCCAGTACATTCGGAAGGATCTGCTCTTTGAATCCCTGCTTTACCTTATCGGCCAAAGCCCTGACCGATATCTCATTTTCATTGGGATCAGGCACATCATGTGTTTGCGGGAAGATTTCCGGGGCGATTTCATTAAACAAGACCGTTTTTGCCTGAGCTTTGGCAAAACCCTTATCCACAATGTTTTTATTCAACGTATCCGCCGCCACAATCACCGTCGCCTTCTCCACCAAATCCTTGGTCACGACCTTGGGGAAAAATCCCTCGATGATGTCATTATCCACACCCAGACGGTTGATCACCCTGTTCACTTTATCCCCGGGGTCAATCGCCTGCATGGAAACAGAGGCCAAATGCGCGCTAAAGACATCAACTGCCGCAACCCATTTTTGCAAGATATCTGCATAGGCCTGTTGACGCGCCTTATCTGCAAACGGCACTTCATTAAAGACCTCAAGCATATCCTCTGTTCGATTAATGACGCCGATAAACGCGTACACCTCCGCACCCGTCAATTGGCGCGAAGGTGCCGGCGGCCTTTCGGTGTACAAAGATCTCATATCCTGCCTCAGGATCGCCTTGATCAGTACCTCGTCGGGGGTTCCGTGCAAGTCACGCAAAGCAGACACGCCCAGGCTATCCAATAAAAACGCGAACACATCGCGTTCATACAACCGGCTACCGGGATTGTCCCATGCATACGTTCCGGCGGATGTCACGTTTATCTCATCAATGCCTTTATCCCGCAAAGCCTGAGCTAAAAGCAAATGCATGACGCGGCTGCGGAAAAGATTGCCCCGGCAGACAAACAGAATATTCTTTGACTGATTTTCCTGTTGCGCTTTGCGTAATAATTGTAAAAACTTTTCCTGGGAGGCATAGGCGTTTAAATGACCCAAAGAATCCAGTTTTGTGTTAACCCCGACACGGTTCATACTGGTCGTCATTGCGTTATCATCGTCCGCGCGCATGCCGTCTGAGGGGCGGGAAAGCGCCCCCTGTTCTTTGATTATGGAATAATTTTCTTTGAGCAAAGGCATGTTGTCAAAAACCCTTTGTACAATAGTGACTGTTTGGGGGTCTTGCGCGATCACACTATGAGGATCCTCGCTTTGGGTATCCACCTCAATAAATGTTTGCAACGCTTCTTGCAGCGGCATCGCATGAAACTCTTCACTTGTCACCTTTTTGTATCCGTAACCCACACCAAATGCTGTGCGCGCGCGCCTGAAAACAGACTTGACCAAAGGATTAAGAGGGCTCTTTTCATACGGCAGGGTATGGGGATCCTCTTTCGCCGTTACAGTCGTCAATGAAGCCAGGGCGGTGCGAAAACGCAAATCCGCATCCTGGCTGCTGAGAAACTTTTGGGCATCGCCGTTAACCGCGTGCGCCATGGTCAGGTGATAATACTTACTGGCAAAGATCCTGGCCCCGACCGCAGCTCCGGGCACCATGGCCATGGCCATGCTCTTGCGGGTTCCGGCCAGGGGTTCGGCAATCCGGACCAAATGTGTATTAGCCCAAAAATCATCGGGATAATTCAAGACCGCGCTGCGGAAAGTGGTTCCGCCGTTGGAATAAGCAACCACCATTAACGGTTGGTTTAAAGCGTGCTCTTCACGAAACGCAGAAAGGCGTTCATAAAAAAGTTCGGTATTCCTCTGAAGCGGATCCAAAAAGTTATATTGGAAATACAGGATATTTGCCTTATCGCGAAACCGCTCAAGAGAATTATCAAAACTATTAAAAGTTCCCCGGCCTGCCCCATGCAAAAACAAGACTGTTGGCTTGTCCGCATCAAAAGTATTGTACTGATAAAGGCCCGGCAACCGCTCAAACGCCTCCCGTATTCCGGCGGCCACCAGATCCTCAGAATCCAAATCACGCAACAAATAGCCCAAGTCCCCTAAAGGCATATCTTTTTTCTGGGACAGGTTCGTGTCTATCAAAGCCAGGGCTTGCTGATAAATCTCGCGATTATGTGCGTATCCCTCAGCGGCGCCTTCCCGCAAAATACCCTGCAGGCGCTCCTGTAAAGGCGCGATAAGGGCTTCCGGGGAATCCGCCAGGCGAAAACCGGATGCCGGAGTTAAATCCGTGCCCCCTATGACCGGGACCTGATCCTGTTGAAGCTGATCATAAATGGCATTGATATCTCCATCCACGCCCAGACGTTGGGCCCGCGCGATAGCCCTCTCAACAGAAATTTCATTCTTTAGCGCAAAGGCTTCCGCGCTGAATCCCTCTGAAGCTACAGAAGCCAGGGCATCGGAACTCGGGCTGATCAGTGCAATCGATAAAGTCATCAAAGAAGCCCCCAACAGATCGGCGGCCTTTGCCTTATCCCGGATAACCGTCATGGCACTGTCATCCAAATTGAACTGCAACTGCACGCCCCCGGAAAAATATTTCCGCGGAATGATGTTTTGCGACACCGGATCATACTCATCCTTAACATAATTAAAAACACCCTGCTTAAAGGCCTCCAGATACTGCTGATAAATTTTATCCTTCACATGCTTATCCTGAATATCAATGCCCACAACTTTATTCTGATCAGAGTAAATTCGATTAATCAGATTTTCTTTTAAATTGCGTTTAAACCATGTCGCCAGGACCATGGCATGGTAGATCTGCCGCAATGGGGAAAATGTGGCTCCTGTGTTGACCTCTTTTTCTAAAACAGGGATAATGATCTCTTTGATCATTTGCGCGGATAGGGTTTCAGGATCTGGCGTGTCACCACTTTTCATCTGAACCGCTGGCGCCTCTGCGCCGTCACGGGCCGCTGCCTTATGCGCCAAATAATCCTCTTCCATTAAAACCTTCAGCCTGCTTTCCAGGATAAAGACCGACTGAGTTTCCGCGTTTTCATAGACAACCGCTTTATCCGGAACAATCCATACCTTATTAAATGTATTGACCGGAATCTCGCTGGTCCCATATTTTGCATAAGCCCTGGCGTATATCTCTTCCCAAAACGTGTTTCCCAACTCCTCTTCCGGATACATCAACGAAGCCGTCAATTGCTTAAGCACATAATCCTGGGCCAAAAGATCTCGTCCCATGCGGGTAAACCCGAACTGATCAGGAATGATACGGTCCTCTTCATAAGGAGACAGATTCACCCACATATCTTTTTCCGGAACCGTAAGGGATGCTAAAAAATATTTTACCATCTTCGCGGATTGATCTTTTAACGCATCATCCGAAAGGGGCTGCTGCCCCCGATGCAGAAAAAAGTCAAATTGAAAAGGATTACGCGGATACACCTTTAATCCTTTAATAAGGGCCGGGGCATGCGGCGATGTCACCGACACAAAATCGCCCGGTGATGGAAGCCGTTCGATGAATGATTCCTGCGCCCAAAGCCGGGATGGCAGGACAAAAAGAATTTGGGAAAGGAATGCTAAAAGGATGAAAACAGAAAACACCTTTGCC
>JAGYNW010000181.1 GCA_018399915.1 Candidatus Omnitrophota bacterium | reverse complement strand
GACAAAAAACTTTAACTGTTTAAGTGGAAATTTCTCGCTGTTCTTCTTTGATAAAAAAGAAGAACGGCTGCATATTGTACTCAGTAAATTTTCTACTTATAAGATTTTTTACTTCATTAAAGAAAAAACTTTTTATTTTTCCGATTCATTACGGACCTTGCTTGAAATTATTCAGCACAAACCGGCTCTTTCGCCTGAACACCTGATGAAATATTTTGTCTATGGATTCGTCCCCAGTCCCCACACGGTTTTTGCATCAATAAAAAAAATTCCAAGAGCTCATTTTTTATCAGTTAAAGAAGATCAAATAGTCCTAAATCCTTATTGGAATATTTCATTTCCTGAAACAGAAGGGAATAAGGATGCTGATTTTTACAGTGAACGAGTTCTGCACATATTAAAAAAATCTATACAAAAACGAATCAACAATTCAGTGAGAATTGGAACTTATTTAAGCGGCGGACTGGACTCAAGCTCGCTAGTTGCGGTCTTGCGTAAATGTTTACCTACAACACCTATTAACACTTATACGGCAACTTTCGAAAAAAAATCTTTTAACGAAGCTCAAAACGCACAAAAGGTTGTTGATTTTTGCGGAACCGATCATCAAGAAATTTGCTTTACCGCTTCCAAAGCTAAAAATTTTATTGAAGAATTCATTGAAGACCTGGATGAACCTTTTTCAGATGATGATGTAATTTGCGGAGGAATTCTTTCTCAACAGGCAATCAACACTTCAGATCAAATCTTCTTGGGAGATGGCTCAGATGAATTGTTTATGGGCTACCCTGCTTTTTTAGGACATCGGGTAAGCACTTTTTTTGAAGCACTACCTCACAGTATGCAACATTTCTTTAAATGGATTGTAGCTCAAATGCCGGTTTCCTATGAATACTTGAGTTTTGATTCCCGCTTTAAACAATTTTCGGGTGGACTAGGATGTCCTTCTGAAATTCGAGATGCAGCTTGGTGGGGTCCTTTTCCAAAAGATGATCAACGGAAATTATTCAGAAAAGAGATCGCTTGTTCGTTAAATTTTAATATGCAATCGGTGTATAACGATGTCTATTCTGTTCTTTCTCGCGTCAAGACAGACAGTCTCACTAATAAAATTTTAACTATTTATTTAAATCTGCTTAGCGAGCGCTGGTTAACAAAGTTAACCGCTATTCAAAGGGGAAGTTCCCTTGATTTTGAATTACCTTTTTTGGATGAAGACTTTGTTGAATGCGTCAACCAAATACCGAAAAAATATAAAAAAAAATCAAAATATATTTTACGTAAAAGCATGAGAGGGTCGCTCCCGCCTTCCATCCTAGCAGGGAAAAAAAGGTCATTTTTTATCCCTTTGGCCTTATGGATGAAAAATGATCTTAAAGAACTTCTGAAGAATTACCTTTCGAAAGAAAATTTTAGACGTATTGGCATCCTCAATGATTCTTATTATATCAATCTTATGAATAACCATTTTTTAGGCAAAGAAAACAATGCTAAACAGCTCTGGAATATTTTCATTTTTATGGCGTGGTATACTAATATCAACAAACCTTTGAAAAAAGAATAGATTCAAAATAATGGCGACTGTAAAAATTGAAATATTAATTTCGCCACAGGCATTACCAATTATTTTATTACATTAGAATTACAGTCAGAAGCTATCATGCTCTGTGCCGGGTGCTTATACTGGTGGGATTTTTGCCGGTCGGAACTTTATTGGCATGCGTTTGAGCTTATAAAAGATTTTTTGCGGTAGATCCAAGCCATTCAAATTCTCAAAAGAAAGAGCTCCCATTTACAAGACGAAAAACATGCGAATTAAGCTGATACGAAAACTTGATTATTTCTGTGGGATTCCGCTGTGTTTTATCTTAACCCTGTGGCATAAAATAGCCGCGCTATTGAAGAGTAGTAGTAAAGGACAAAAAGAAAAGGTCATTCGGAAAATTCTGATCATGAAGCCTTCGGAATTAGGATCCTTGATCCTGAGCTATCCTTTAATATGTCGCATCAAGCAAATTTTTCCTGATTCAGACATCTATTTTTTGACCAACCACAGAAACAAAGACCTTTTTTCTGTTCTGAATATAGTCTCGGAAAGCAACATTTTTACTATCGATGATCGTTCCCCCTGGACAGCTTTTAACAGTATTATACGTTTTCTTTACCAAATTCGCAAACAACACATTGACGCCGTTTTAGATTTGGAATTCTTCTCGCGTATAACCATGATCCTGTCTTATTTTAGCGGTGCAAAAAAACGTATAGGATTCTATAAATATCAACAGGAGGGACTTTATCGCGGGGAACTATTAACGCACAAAATCCAATACAATCCCCATCTGCATGTGAGTCAACTCTTTTTAAACTTTGTCGAAACTTTATCTCTGGAGAAAAAGGCGGAGCCTTCTTTAAACACTCCGCAGTATAGCAATAATTTTACGCTTCCCCGATTCATCCCTTCTGACTCCCAGAAAAAACAACTTTATGTCAAGCTGACAGAACACCAGATACCTTCTGAATATAACCTTTTTTTAATCAATCCCGGAGAGGGAATATTACCGTTAAGAGAATGGCCGGTAGGTAACTTTATCCGATTGGTCCAAATGATCCTGTCAGACAAAGACAACGCGGTGATTATTGTGGGCACCGAACGCTGTAAGGACAAAGCTGATCAACTTATTAATGTCCTCAAAAGTGACCGGCTCATTGATCTTTCCGGTCAAACATCAATTCCTGAAGCCCTCACACTCCTATCCGTATCACGTTGCCTGATAACCAATGATTCGGGCATGGCGCACTTAGGCGCGCTGACCCATGCGCAACAAATAGTATTTTTCGGACCTGAACATCCGCAAATTTTTTCTCCTTTGGGAAAAAACACGCATGTTTTATGGCTGCAAACAAGGTGTTCTCCATGCTTATCTGTGCACAATCATCGCAATTCCAATTGCACAGATAACCTCTGCCTAAAAAATATCTCACCCGAAAGTGTCTTTCATACTCTCGAAGACAAAAAAATCATTTAGCATTCACACAGGAAAGTAAATCGCATTCTGACCTTTTGAAAAATAATTTTATATCAACACCATCCCGACTCTCAGATAAAATTTCCTGATAGGCGGCTCTGAAGCGAGAAACAACTTCCAGAGAATTTCCCAGAAGGGGAGATTGATCTGCAAAACTTCCGGATATAACCCAAACCCTTTTAAAACCAAGGGAATGGATATCCACTTTCTTCAAATGCGTTCGCGTATTGTACATAAAGTTTAAACTATGGAGTTGGCGTCTTTGATGTTCATCCATGCTTTTGATCTCTTCATCGATCCTTAAATACCGTTTTTCGTTATCATCTAATAAATTCGGAATAAAAAATAAACGGAAATTTTGCCGTGGGTCATATTCTTGCGAAGGATTCTTTCTCACAATCTCATAAAGCATTGTATTAAGCGAAAAGGTCTCGGTTGCGACAATAAGATCCCCTCTGCGAAATTCTTGCCGGAAAAACCGTATCAAAGGATTATACTGCTTCCGGGAAAAAACTCCGTCCAGCCTGTGATATTGATCAAAAGGAACTTGGCCTTTGTATGTCTCGCGTAAAGACAAAGATAAAATCAGTACTAAAATTACCAAAAGAATTACCCGCAACGGTCTTTTACGAATACACCCTAAGCCATTAGCGATAAAAAGATAATAGAAAGGAGAAACGAAAAGGATTTGTCTTGTCAAATAGATCGGGAAAAGCCATCGCGAAAAAATAAAAACAAAAAAAACGGGAAAGAATAAAAACCCGGATAATAACAAAGCTATATTCCTGTGTTTTTCAAAGGCATCCATAATACCCATAACAAAAAGAAAAAAAAGTATGCCTAAGCCCAAAAAGTATTTCCAATCCATATGTATATAACCTAACGAAAATACTTTTAAGGTATGTAATAAGGTGCCGCCTGAAGGAGGTCTCAGCCAAAAATGATTTGATACAAAATTTAATTGAGAAAACAATAACGGGGAGGTAATGATCAAAAAAGCCATACTTAAAATGGATAAACTTATCAGCCACTTTTGGCTTAAAGAATTTAAAAAAAACGCTTTGTTCAGTACAAGTTTGTCCGAACTCACGTGAGGCGGATAAATAACTCCGATAAAAGAAATCATCAAGAAAGTTATGAAATGATAAGAAAGACATACGGTAACCAGCCCTGAAAGAACAAAAGCTAGCCAAAATCCATTTTTATTGGTACGTAGGGCCTGAAGATAAACATATACCGTCAGCAAAGAGAAGAAAACCACCATTGCATAGACTTTGATTTCCTGCGCATACCAGACATGAACCGGACTCAATGCCATAATCAGTAAAGCATACAGGCTGATCTGTTTGTTAAACAATGATCGGGCAACAGCATAAAACCCGGCTAAAGATGCCACGCTAAATGCCATAGATAAAAGCCTCAATGCTTTTCCGTTGCCAAGGAATATACTGGAAAAAAATACCGTAAAATAGTAAAGAAAAGAATTAGGATCATTTTTCAAGTTTTCAAGGAATAATACATGGACAGGTTCTTCCGCTATCTTCGAAAGGGTTCTCATATACTGAAAAGAAAAA
>JAGYNW010000180.1 GCA_018399915.1 Candidatus Omnitrophota bacterium | reverse complement strand
AGTAGGCCTTTGTTCCCAGTTTACGGGAATCAATCCCAAAACAAAACTAAACGCGCATAAATACACGCACATTAATGTTAATGCTAGCATTCCATAACCTCACAATTGACAACATTTCAAACGTCTTGGCGCCCCAAGGGAACCATTAGTGCTAAAAATCCTTAAAGGTACTGATCTTGATGATCAAGAACGCCCCGATGATCTCTGAGACCAAGGCGTACATGAGCATCGCGCGTCCGGTCGGAGAACTGACCATATTATCAAACATCCTCCGGTTTGCTGAATAAATAATAAAGGCAAAGGCAATAGGCAAAAGCGCCATGACAACACCCTGCAATTTCCCTTGCACGGTTAATGTATCAATATTTTGCTGGATCTTCTTACTTTCGCGGATATTGGTAACGATCCGGGAAAAAATAACCGGGAGGTTTCCTCCGGTTTCCCTTGCCAAAAGGATCGCGGTGATCATCTGCTGCAAGGCCGCCGAGGGCATACGATTGTAAAGATGCTCCAAGGCCTCCCCCAAAGAAACCCCCATTTTATTTTCACTCAAGACAGTGGAAAACTCCGCGTTAATGGGGTTCGGCATCTCTTCGACAACCGCTTCCATAGCCTGCACAAGGCTCAAGCCCCCGCGGAAAGAGCTGGACATGATCATGAGCGCGTCCACCAGCTGATCTGAAAAGCGGTCTTTTAACTTACTGCGTAAAAATCTCACATAAAGACCTGGCAAAAGAAACCCTAAAGTAACACCCATAACAATCCCGAAGACCTTGAACCCCTCGGGAAAAATCATGTAAAACGCCACAGAGAGAACCAGCGGCGCCAGCACAAACAAAGAACTCATTTTCCTGGCTTCCTGCGCGGGAAAAAGAGACTCCATCCGGCCAGACAATTTCTGCCGGCGCTTCTCGCCCATGACCGTTAGCCGCTGATAAAAATAGGGAAGGATCGAATAAGAAACGATCAAGGCGGTGGCAAAGGATAAAAAAATGATAATAGTTAACATAAAAGACTATTTAGTGACTCATTAATAGAATATCTTATTAAAAATTTAAAAAAACACGCTTCAATTATACAACTTAAAAAGGGAATTAACCACTGCTTTTAAGCTTACTTTTTAACATTTGAGATCTGAAGAACGGGCTCCCCGCTAATTACACATGGGAGAATCCGCGACGCAGTCTTCCACGCAGGTCCGGCAATTCTCATAATCGACCCATCCGCGACTACAGGAATCCGCATTTGCCATGTTCGCGCAAACAACACCATACCATTGGCTTACACCGATAGCGGCCTCACAATCACAGTCCCTCTGATCGTAACAGGCCTTAGAATACCATTGATTCGTAAACCGGAAATCGAATTTACACTCTTCGGTTTTTTTAGGATCATACACCCGGCCGTGCCCCCAACTATCCCCGATGGTTTTCCATCTACCGGAGATCGCCCTGACAATGTATTTTTGGAACACAAGAAAAGCGCTCAAAATAAAAATGATCACCACCAAATATTCGATGGTGGACTGCCCGTATTTTTGTTTGCGTCTTAACATAATTAATTTTACCTATTGAAAACAAAAACCTCTTTATTGCTTTACGGACTTCTAAATGTCGTAGGAAAGCGCGGAAGGGTGTCGTGTGCGCCTTCCCCCGGACAATCCACAAACCTCAAGGAAAAACCTTCCTCAATACCTTCATGAAAATAATATTCCGCGCATGTTTCTGTTGAGACCCCATGGGTTAACAGCGCTGATGAACGGGACCAGCAGTCGGAATTATCAAAAGGAGAATTCAATAAATACGCTCCTTTGTAAATATTGCCTTTCCCGGTCGGTTGCGGCACATCGTACGGTGGCGGCAGCCCTGGCGGGTCATCAACCATAACGGGGTCACAGGTCATGCCCAGATTTTTTGCAGATGGCGGCGGTCGGCCCGGATCATCCAATGGCAGATCCGATCTAAAATCCCAGATCTTTCGGCCACCGGGGAAGAAGACCGCACTTTTATTGCGCGTTTCCTCGGTTCCTCCTCCGCCGGAACCATAAAACAGGGGTTCATCATAACGCGTAACCCGCATTTTTACCCTGCCGTCGGTATCTGTCAACTCATAACAGCGCTCCATGCCCCAGCTCTTGCTGTAAGTCTTGACACGCGGCCAATTGCCGGCCGATTGATAATTTGTGCTGCAGGCATCATCACACCGGCTGGGAGACCGGGCATCAACTCTTACCACATGCCATTGGCCCACAGTTCCAGGTGGTGCGTCTTCAGGCGGATCATCCTGCCATCCGTACACCGCGTGATACGGCAAACCTTTATCCTCCAAATTATCGTAATCAATCCGGGCCTGAATCAGATCCGCGGCCGGGCCTGTCAAAAATTCCTCAAACGCATCCACCGCAGTGTTCATCAGGTCCTGGATCTCCTCTAATTCCAGAATCCGCAAATTGATGTAATTTTGCCGGTAAGATAATTTTTCCATCTGATTGATGGATTCATCCCTGGCATTTGCCACCGCTTCAATAAAGCCGGGGAACCGCTTCTCTTCGCGGGCGATAGGAACCCCCGGCCCGATGTGGTCTGAATCAAAAAATCCGCCTCTTTCCCACTCTACGCCCCATTGCCCGCAAGAGCCGCCGGCCAAAGAAATAGCCAGTTCTAACGCTGTTTCAAATCCATCAGGATCCCCGGGCGCGCAATCGTTCGCCTCATCCAAAAGTTCAACACGGTAAGGACACGGGGCTTTAGTATACCAAACCCATTCAAAATACCAATTATCATACGTGACATTTGTACACGTTCCTGGATCACACATAGCATCTGGATCTTCTTCTGTAGGGCAGGGAACATCAGGATCAGGCTCACAAACAGTATAAGGATGATTAACATTTTCCCACAATCTATATCTACATCCATTTACCTCCCGGGGGTCAATAATGTATGTGGCTTCATCAAACTCGATGTCCGGCATTAATTCAACATATCTTCCGGCGTTAGTAATAAGGCTACAGGTCTCGTTACAAACATGATTGGCTTCATAAAGAACATTTGTTCCGCAACTGGAACTTGTCACGCTTCCGCAAACGTCACCTCCTGTAACCAAATCAGCAGGATCTGCCTCTCCATCTTTAGGGACTACCGCATCCGGATCACTAAAAACATCCTTACAATCTTGAAATAAATCTTGATTGGTGGGATCTGAATCCACCCACACATTAGCGGCCGCATGGTCGGTACAGAAATCCGGCGCCAAAGAGCGCGGCAAGGCAGTCGCGCAAAGATCTTCATTGGCCAGGCAATCAGCGGGATCACTGCACAGGTCGAATTTGGAATAATTGCCGCCGGAAACCACCCCGCCCCAATCATCCACCACATTCCAGTTCAGGCAGCCCAAAACCTGATACAGGCTGTCATTCGGACCCGCGGAAAACATGGCGTTTCTTTCTTCCGCGGATAAACAGTTCGTAGAAGGCTGATTCAAGACACTGGTATTATTGGGAATACACCAAACATCCTGGCCGGATTGATCCGTGAAGGATGAGGTGGACCGGTAATTAAAATCATCCCCCTCATTTTCCATCCATCGGGTAATCCTATCGGAAATAACTTCCATCTCCTCCATCCATATCCAAAGCACACCCACATGTGGCTCCCCGTCTTCCTCGCAAATATAACATGGCGGGTCGGTTGACGGGGTCGCAGGCGGCGCAGGCGGTTCGATCCAGTCCGCGGCACTCGCGTACCAGGACACAAAATCCCTGACCAACCGGCGAGGGGTATAATCCAGAATATCATTGGCCCATTCTACAAACTCCGGCAGACCATAAACAAGATCATCAAGCACATCTTCATGATAATTCGGCACATTGGCAGCAGAACAAGACAGATAATTACTCTGGGAATCTTCACAGGTACAATCAATCGGATAATTGTAATCCGGATCCATGTAGGTCCCTCGCCCAGGACAATCCCCGTAATACGGCCAGGTCATGCTGTTTCCCGTGGGGTCTCCGGATACGGTCCGGTTACAGTAACGGTTAATGCCGGGCTTCCAGAAGCCTCTCATCTCATGTTCCACGGCCAAACCGGCGCCGTCGTAAGAAAACATTTCCTGCGCGCATTCATTGTCATCTGCCAAAATATTCTCGGGCACATCAATAATGTCAACCGCTACCGGCGGATACGGGAATGTCCGGCCAAACCCCATACCATTATCCCAAACACCCGCATTATTAAAATCCGTACTATCCACGCAATAGGTTGTATCAAATTGCGGCGCTGACGGGTCACTGGGATCAACCGGCAAGGTAAGCTGAAGTTCTTCCCACATCGGAGGATGATCAGCAAGACAGGTAAACATGCCGGCACCCCCCTGGTCCTCATCGCACCACTGACAAAAATCCGTGCTCACAGGCGTACCAAACTCACTGAGATCCGTTCCCCAGTCTTTTAATTTCCAAAGATAAGAAAAAATGCCGGGCTTGCCGTCCAACCCCGCAAAACCGATGGTGTCTTCAATGCGGTAATCATCCAAAGGATCATCTATTTGCGGAATCCCATCCGGATAATCCGGATGGATAAATCCATTCCCCGGAATCATTCCTGTCATATTACG
>JAGYNW010000018.1 GCA_018399915.1 Candidatus Omnitrophota bacterium | reverse complement strand
TGAAACTTTAATGAAGCTCTCAGGCTAAAGGCCCTCAGAGTCCGCAAGGGGTCTTCGCGAAAAACCCTGCGAGAAACCATTTTAATCCGCTTGGCCTTGATGTCCTTTATGCCTTTTTTATGATCACATATCCGCGGAATGATCTCATCAGAAGGCCTGGCCTTAAGAATATCGACGGACAAAGTATTGAGGGTAAAATCCCTGTGGGAGAGGTCTTTAAGAAAAGTTTCCTCCCGGTAATCAGCAAAATCATAAGTGTGCGCCTGCCCGCGGATTTTTTTGACGACCCGCGCGCAACCCCTTTCTTCGTCTAAAAGCACATAAGCCCCCCGGATCTTCTGAGAAAAGCGCCTGGCCACTGCCAAGGCGTTTTTCTCTGTGGCAAAATCGTAATCCCTGCTCGCTCTGCCTAAAAGGATGTCCCTTAAAAATCCACCGACGAGAAAAGCATCAATGCGACCGGCCTTGACAATGTCCTGAATATTTTGGAAATAGGGGATATCTGTGAATTTTGTCATATTTCGACCATGCCTTGAGCGGTCCGCTTAAGCCGAACAGAGCCCACGCACTATTCAGACGGGATGGAAGCCTTATCGATCACAGCATCTTCCACATAGATAGGAGCTTCCGCCCTTAAGGCGATCGCAATGCCATCCGAGGGACGGGCATCAACAATAACCTCCTGCCCTTTCACCTTGAGCACCAATTTCGCGTGAAATGTGTTCTCGACCATCTTGTCAATGACCAATCTTTCCACAGGGGCATTCAATTCTTTGAGGGTGGCGATGAACAGATCGTGGGTCAAGGGCCTGGGCGGGACTATTCCGGAAAGCTTCATCTTGATACTGGAGGCCTCTATGATCCCGATCACGATCGGGAATTGGCGCTCACCGTCTTTTTCCTTCAGGACAATGATCTGATCCTGACGCTTCTCATCAATGATGATTTTTGTTAATTCTACCTGTCGCATTTTATTTCTGTTCTTTATTTAAAAATAGTTTTAGTTCATTCATGAATTGATTAACATCATGGAACTGCCGGTAGACAGAAGCGAACCGGACATAGGCGACTTCATCCAACGCCGCTAATGTTTCCATGATCATCTCTCCGATATCCTTGGAAGGGACCTCCCTGTCATACTTTTTCTGAATAGCCCTTTCAATCGCAATCGTGATCTCTTCTATTTTATCGATACTGATCGGCCGTTTTTCGCATGCCTTGACAAAGCCCGCGATGATCTTCTTGCGGTCAAAGGGCTGGCGTCTGCCATCCCGTTTGACAACCATCAACGGAACCTGCTCTATGTATTCATATGTAGTAAAACGTTTTTCACATGCCAAACATTCCCTGCGTCTGCGGATGGACGCCCCGTCATTTCCTGAACGGGAGTCAATGACCTTGGATTCCATACTGCTGCATGCCGGACATTTCATAATAATGATCCTGTTCTTGATATCCCTAAGGGCCCTTCAGGATATCATTTATAGATCGGAAATTCTTCCGTTAACGCTTTTACCTGATCACGGACTTTATCAAGCGTCTCCTGATTTGTTCGATCTTCAATGGCCTCATCAAACAATTTCGCGATCTTCACCATTTGCGCTTCTTTCATCCCGCGCGTGGTTACCGCCGGCGTACCTATCCGCACCCCACTGGTTACCGTAGGCGGTTGGGGGTCAAAGGGGATCAGGTTCTTATTAACCGTAATACAAACCTTATCCAGAACCAAAGCCGCCTCTTGTCCCGTGATATTTTTCTTGCGCAAATCCACCATAAACAAATGATTATCCGTGCCTCCGGCAACGATCCGGTAACCCAGTTTTTCCAACTCCTGCGCAAACACTTTCGCATTAGCGATCACCTGACGTTGATACTCTTTAAAGCCGTCGGATAAGGCTTCTTGAAAAGCCACCGCTTTAGCCGCGATCACATGCATCAAGGGCCCGCCCTGTATCCCGGGGAAAATACGGGAATCGATCTTTTTTGCGAATTCCGAGCGACACAGGATCATGCCCCCGCGAGGCCCCCGCAGAGTCTTATGCGTGGTGGTGGTCACAAATTCCGCATAGGGCACAGGATTGGGATGCAGCCCAACCGCCACAAGGCCCGCGATATGAGCCATATCCACAAAGAGAAACGCACCAACCGAATCACAGATCTTGCGGAATCTTTCAAAATCGATAGTCCGGGAATACGCCGAAGCGCCGGCCACGATCATTTTGGGCTTATGTTCCCGGGCCAAAAATTCTATCTCATCATAATCAATTTGTTCGGTCTCAGGATTGACTTTATAAGAAATGAAATTGTATGATTTTCCGGAAAAATTGATCTTCAGGCCATGGGTCAAATGCCCTCCGCAGGCCAAGTCCATGGCCAAAACAGTATCTCCATACTCAAGCGCGGCCAGGTAGACCGCCATATTCGCCTGTGACCCGGAATGGGGCTGAACATTCACATGGTCTGCCCCGAATAATTTCTTGGCACGCTCAACAGCAAATTTCTCGGCTACATCCACGTATTCACAGCCTCCGTACCATCTCGCGGCAGGATAGCCTTCCGCGTATTTATTGGTCAAGACACTCCCTTGGGCTTCCAAAACAGCTTCCGACACAATATTCTCAGACGCGATCAATTCCAGATTATCTTTTTGTCTTTTGATTTCCTCACAAATCGCGTCATGGATCTCTGGATCTATCTTTGGCAAGTACTGCATTTCTCTCATTTCAATCCCTTTTCTATTCTTTTAATTTGATTAACCCGTCTTAAATGCCGGCCACCTTCAAACTTTGTGGTCAACCACACCTTAAGGATCCTGGCTAATTGATTCTTTTTAACGAATTTTCCGCTAAGTACTAAAATATTAGCATTATTATGTTCCCGGGACAACTTGGCGGCCTCCGCATTATAACATAAAGCGGCGTAAGCACCCCGCACTTTATTGGCCACAATGGTCTGTCCTATTCCGGACATGCAAATGAGGATGCCGCGCGATCTCTTATCGCTGACCACCAGCCGGGCTAACTTGTGCCCGATCTGGGGATAATCGCAAGATACGCCTTTTTCATGAACTCCCACATCAATGACATCATGGTCCATTTCCTGCAAGAGGTTAAAGATCTTATTCTTAAAATCATATCCCCTATGATCTGAACCGATATAAATTTTCATGCTTTTCTTTGTTCCTCTCTATCTCAATTATAATAATGTTGCGATTTTATCAATGGCTTTACTGATATCCTTCAAGCAATTTTTATACGCTTCATGCGTGCCGCCCATAGGATCAGGAATATCCGCTTGATGTTCATCCCCGTTGGGATCATCAATAAACTCTCTCATTAAATAAATCCGCTGCTCAACTTCCGGGACCCGGTCCAATATCTGGCTGCGGTGCATCTTTGTCATAACAAATATCAGGTCCGCCTGTTTCAACAAAACACTGTCCAACGGCTGTGATACATGCCCGGAGGCATCCAGGCCCTTTTCCTTTAAAACCATAAGCGTTTCATGACTGGCCGTTGAATGCAAAAAAACGCCTGTGCCCGCGGAAAAAACCGCGACGTCCTTGCGGTCCCGGACCTTTTGTTTTAACAAATATTCCGCCATGACCGAACGGCAACTATTGCCTGTGCAGACAAAAAGCACATTCTTGCGTTCAATAGCCTGGTTGATCTCCTGCCCGGTAATAAGACCTTCCCGTAAAATATTCGGTTTTTCCCTGGTAATGTCAACAACCGTTGAGCCTTTTCCGATCCTTGCGGAACCTCCATCAATCGCCACATCAACCAAACCGTCCAGGTCCCTTAACGCCTCTTGGCAGGTGACCGGCGGAGGATTTCCCTCAATATTGGCCGAAGGGGCCGCTATCATGCAACGTGATTCCTCAACCAAACGCAAAGCGATCGTATTATCCGGCATGCGGAGACCGATAGTCTTGCCTTCAGAATTTTTATCCGGCAATACCACGGTCAAAGGGCCCGGCCAGAAAGCATAAATCAGCTTATACAAAGCAGGGTTATCCGTTTTGGCGTAATTCGCGATAAGCCCGGTTTGCGCGACCAGGATCGAAAACGGTTTGCCGTCAACTCTCTGTTTCACCTGACGCAATCTTTTCATAGCTTCAGGGTTGGAAAAATCCGCCGCGATCCCGTAAACCGTTTCTGTGGGAAAAACCACTAATCCGCCCTTGCGTATAATTTGCCCGCAGCGGGAAAGGATATCCAAATCCGGGAACTCCGGATGAACTTTTATGATCTCTGTTTTCACAGTGCAATAAGGGATGAACTATATTTCGGTTTCTAGAATTTTTTTTCTGTCCGCTTCTCTTTTATCCTGCAGCTTCTGCGCGATCCCCGCGTCTGTCACACCCAAGATCCTTAAGGCCAAAAAGGCCGCATTTTTCGCGCCAGCCTTACCGATCGCGACAGCCGCGACAGGGATTCCCGGAGGCATCTGAACCGTTGACAATAACGCGTCCATGCCGCCCAGGGGACTCGCGTCCAAAGGGACCCCGATCACCGGCAAGATCGTATGTGCGGCCACAACACCGGATAAAGCCGCTGACATGCCTGCGCCACAAATAACAACCTTAACGCCGTTATCCCGCAAACTTTCCGTATAAGCGGCCGTGTCTTTAGGTGTCCTATGGGCAGATAAAACTCTCATCTCACAAGTGACATCAAAATTTTCAAGGACTCGGGCGGCCTCCTTCATTACATCAAGATCAGATTGACTTCCCATCAAGATCGCTACCTGAATGTTATTCATATGCTTCCCCCATCTTTATCTTCGATTTAAAATATCATTGACTTTCAGGGCTTTGGCGCCGATATCTCTTCGGAAAAAACAATGGTCAAACTTTATTTTCTCAACCTGTGTATAGGTATGCTTGATCGCATCCTCTATGCTGGCCCCCAGGCCAGTCACACCCAAAACCCTTCCGCCGCTGGTAACAATCTTTTCCTTCTCTTTTTTCGTGCCCGCATGAAAGACCATGGTCTCTTTTTCGTCAAGGGCCTCCAGCCCCGTAATCTCCATTCCCTTTTCATATTTGCCGGGATAACCTCCTGAACTCATTACGATGCAGACACAACTTCTGTCATCCCAATCCATTTTTACCTCGCCCAGCCGTTTCTGACAACAGGCAAGCATCAATATCACAATATCGGTTTTCATACGGGGCAAGATAGCCTGGATCTCCGGATCCCCGAAACGCACATTATATTCCAGGACAAAAGGCCCTTCTTTGGTAACCATCAAACCCGCATAAAGCACGCCCTTGAAGGGAGTCCCCTCCATTTCCATCCCCTTGATCGTCGGTTCAATGATCGAGGCTTCCACTTCCCGCATAAGTTGCCTGGATGCCAAGGGCGCGGGTGAATAAGCGCCCATCCCGCCTGTATTGGGACCCAGATCGTCGTCAAAGATCCGTTTATGGTCCTGTGAAGATTGCATCATAACATACCGTGATCCGTCACTAACCGCAAGGATGGACAATTCTTCTCCGAAAAGACACTCCTCGACAACGATCTCATTGCCGGCATCCTTAAAGATCTTTTTCTCCATGATCTGATCTAAAGCCTCATTGGCGTCTTTAATATCATTACAGATAAAAACCCCTTTTCCCGCGGCCAGGCCATCAGCCTTGATAACGATAGGAAATTGAACCTTGGTCAAAAAAAGCCCTACCTCATTAATGTCATCAAAAGTGCGGAATGGCGCGGTCGGGATATTATATTCATACATAAACTCCTTGGCAAAGATCTTACTCCCTTCCAATTGCGCCGGAGCCCTGCCCGGGCCAAAAATCTGCAGGCCTTCTTTTTCAAAAAGATCGACGATCCCGTCCACTAAAGGGGCCTCGGGACCGACAACCGTAAGATCAATCCGGTTCTGTTGCGCAAACCTCAATAATTTTTCATAATCATTAACCCCGATATCCACACACTCGGCGATCTCTGATATGCCTCCGTTACCGGGAGCACAATATAACTTTTTCACTAAAGGACTCTGTTTGATCTTCCAGCACAAAGCATGTTCACGTCCACCTGAACCAATAACTAAAATATTCATAAATCACCTCTTTTTTAGACAAAAATGATCTTGTTTCGTTTGTCAACAATGACTTCACCTATATCATAATATTTGATCTTCTGGTCTTTCAAAAAAGTTCGCGCACGGACGATATCCTTACGGGCAAGCACAATGGCCATGCCGAGCCCCATATTAAAAGTCCGGTACATCTCCTTGTCTGCGACCTTTCCCTTTGCTTTTAATATATTAAAAATTTCAGGAATTTTCCAGCTGCTCTTCTGAAAAGCAAAACACAACCCCTCCGGTAAAATTTTGGTCAATTTATCGTAATACGCGCCTCCGGTTATATGGGCGATGCCCTTGACCGGAAACTTCGCGGTTAAAGACTGAATCTCCCGGGAATAGATTTTTGTCGGCGCAAGAAGTTCTTTGGCGTGTTTTTTCTGTTCGCTTTTCGAGAGGATTTTGCGCACAAAAGAATATCCATTCGAATGCAATCCGCTGGAGGGAAGCCCTATCACACGGTCCCCGGCGCGGATCATTGCACCGTCGATGATCTTTCCTTCCTCAACCACCCCCACGGCAAATCCCGCCAGGTCATAATCATCTTTTCGGTACATGCCCGGCATTTCCGCGGTTTCCCCCCCGATCAAACTGCAACCGGATTGTCTGCAGCCCTTGGAGATGCCTTTGACCACATCCTTCAACACCCTGACATCCAGATTGCCGCAAGCGATATAATCCAGAAAAAATAAGGGCTGCGCGCCGACACACAAAATATCATTAACATTCATAGCTACCAGATCAATGCCGACAGTATCATGCTTGTTCAAGGCTTTAGCGACCAGCAACTTGGTTCCGACACCATCCGTTGAAGAAACCAAAACAGGTTTTTTATACTGGCCCTTGGGGAAATGGAACAATGATCCGAACGACCCTTTTCTCAGCAGGACATTGGAAGTATGGGTGGCTTTGATATCGCGGCTTATGGCTTTAACAAAAACATTTGCCTTCTCGATATCAACGCCGCTAGATTTATAAGTCTTTTGTTTTTTTGCCATGAAAGATTCCCGGTTTATAAAAATTTGTTTTGCACGTAGCGGACGCCATTGGCAAAGATCTGGGCGCCATCCCCCCATTCGGCCTTTTGCGCCTGCCGTGTCCAGGACGGATGATGCGTAAAAAGAAAATGCCTTTCCGGATGCGGCATAAGCCCCAGGATATGCCCGGTTTCATCGGTTATCCCGGCAATATGATCTTGCGAACCATTGGGATTCTCCGGATAAACAGGCTGCGCCCCACCTGGAGCACAATAACGGAAAGCGATCTGTCCCTGGGCTTGCAGTCTTTTCAATACCTTGGCAGAACCGGCAACAAACTTTCCTTCGGCATGCGCTACCGGAAAATAAACGATATCTTTTAGTCCACGGGTCCACACACTTTCGCCGGAAACCCGCAAATAGGTCCAGCGGTCCTCAAACTTCCCGCTATCATTGGTAATAAGGGTGGTTTCCTGCTGATACTCCTTTTTAGACGGCTTAGCCTCTCCCGGCAAAAATCCGGCCTTGACCAGAACCTGAAAACCATTGCAGATACCGATGATCAATTTTCCCTCAGCGACAAAACGCCTGATATCTTCGGACAAAAATAAACGGAGTTCATTCGCCAAGATCCTACCGGATTCAATATCATCGCCGTAAGTAAAGCCTCCCGGAAGTGCCAGAATATGATAATCCGCCAGCTTCTCTTCTTTTTTTAAAAGCTTATTGATATGGACCAAATTCACTTTTGCACCAAAATGACTAAAGGCAAACCCGGTTTCCTGATCACAATTGGTCCCGGCGGTCCGCAATACCATAACTTTTGGTTTTATTGATTTTGCCATAATAACTCAGTCTGTTTTTCTTCTTCGGCGCAATGTTTTTTTTATCTTCTTGACTTTATTTTTAATATAAAATTGCTTGATGATTTTAACCACATCTTCAGGTTTATCTACGACTTTATAAATCAACAGATCTTCTTTATCGATATTATTGGCCTGCGCGTAAAGCATCCGCTCCAACCACTTGACCAGATCTTTCCAGAAATAGCTTCCATAAAGAATAACGGGCATCTTGGCGATCCGTCGTGTCTGGATCAAGGTAAGACATTCAAACAGTTCATCCATGGTTCCATAGCCGCCCGGAAAAATCACAAAAGCCTTGGCATATTTCAGGAACATAACTTTCCTGGCAAAAAAATAATGAAAATTGATCAATTTATTGATATAGGGATTGGGCTTCTGTTCAAAAGGCAGATCAATATTTAATCCTACAGAACTTTCCTTTTTCTTGAAGGCGCCTCTATTGCCAGCCTCCATGATCCCGGGCCCGCCGCCGGTAATGATCGAAAACCCTTCCTTCACCAGAAGTTCTGAAGTCCTGACCGCCGCCTTATACATATTATGCCGGGGATCTGTCCGCGCTGAACCGAATATGGTGACAGACTTTCCTAAATCGCTCAAAGAATGGAATCCTTCTACAAATTCAGACATGATCCTGAAAACGCGCCAGGGATCCTCAATCTTGAAATCCTCCATCCTTAGATCTTCTTGCCGCTTAGTTTGCTCAACTCTAAATTTATCACCCATTTTTCCCACCCTTTTTACGCACGTTAGATCTGCGTGATTTTTGAAATTTTTTTCTAACGATCGCTGCGCCCAACCACCCTTAAGAAAAATCCAGAGGTTTTTGCCAAGCTGTCTTTAAATCTTCCAGATAAATATTAATACAGGGATTCTGCTCCAGCCCATATAAAACAAACTCAGGCGTTGCCTCCACTTTTCCGGCTAAAGAAAAGTCCACACGGGCCTTACGCAACAAGGCTTCGAATTCGTCTTTGTCCTGCGGATCTACCTCTGCGATAAACCGCCCATTGCTCTCGGAAAACAGGATATAATCATCACGCCGGTCTCCTTGATACGAAACAGCATCCAACTTGAGCGTGACGCCCAGCCCGCTGCTGAAGGCCATTTCCGCCAAAGCCACACCCAGCCCGCCTTCTGAACAATCATGGAGCGACCGCACCAAAGATCGCGAAGTCAATCGGCTCAAAGCATTAAATGTTTTTAAATTGGTCTTTACCTTTACTTGAGGCACATCATTTCCCAAAGCGCCGGCATTGGTATCATAATAGATCGATCCTCCCATTTCCTGATAGGTTGTTCCGATCACATAGATCAAGTTGCCGGGCTTTTTAAAATCCATAGTCACACAACGATGAATGTCGTCAAGGATGCCGATCGCAGAGATCAGGATCGTCCCGGGAATGGAGATTGAACGGTTGTTTTGCATGTACTCATTATACAAACTGTCCTTACCTGAGATAAACGGAACTTGATAACCTTTAGCAAAGACATAACAGGCCTGCGCCGCCCTCACCAAACCTCCCAAACGATCCGGTTTATCAGGATTGCCCCAGCAAAAATTATCCAGGATGGCTATTGAGGACACATCCCCACCCACGGCAATAATCTGCCTTAAGGCCTCATCAATACAGGATGCGGCCATCCAATAGGGATCGATCATCCCGAACCGCACATTGATCCCGTTGGAAACCGCGATGCCCTTCGAGGAACCGGGCTTGGGCGCTACCACACTGGCATCCGAAGGCCCATCCGTCTTCACCCCGACCAAAGGCTTGATCACACTGCCGCCCTGGACTTCATGATCATATTGACGGATAATCCATTCTTTGGAACAGACATTGTAATGCGACAAAATCTTAAGCAAGGCCGGGTTCAAGTCCTGAGTTCTTTTGATCGTCGGGGTTTTATGATGAGCCGGTTTCCATACAGCTTCTTTGGTGATCTTAGGATCTCCATCATGCAGAAAATCCATAGCAAGATCACAAACCAGCGCTCCCTCATAAAACAATTCTAATCTTTGCGTTCCTGTAAACTCGCCGATAACGGTTGCCTCTACATTTTCATCCGCGAACACCTTTAATAACTTTTTCTTCTTCGCCGGAGGAACCGAAAGCACCATCCGTTCCTGCGATTCCGATATCCAGATCTCGGTATAACTGAGTCCTTTATATTTTAACGGAACTTTTTCCAGATCCACGCGCGCGCCCAGGTCTTTTCCCATCTCCCCGACAGCGCTGGACAGACCACCTGCGCCGCAATCCGTGATCGCCGAATATAAATTTTTATCTCTGGCCTGAAGCAAGCCATCCAAAACTTTTTTCTCCTGGATAGGATCTCCTATTTGCACGGCCCCCGATGAGATCACGGAAGAATCCTCTGTCAATTCTCCGGATGAAAATGTTGCGCCGTGAATACCGTCACGACCTGTCTTGCCACCGACAACGACGATCAAATCCCCTTGATACACTTTCTTGGCCACCTTATCCCTGGGCATGATACCGACATTGCCGCAATAGACCAACGGATTGCCGACAAATCTGGGATCAAAAAGCACGGCTCCGTTGACCGTTGGAATACCCATTTTATTGCCATAATCCCTGACACCGCTGACAACCCCTTTCATGATCCGCTTGGGATGAAGCGTGCCTTCAGGGAGATCTTTAAAGGACATATCCGGAGGCGCGAAACAAAAAATATCTGTGTTGCATATAGGTTTGGCGCCCAAGCCTGTACCCATAGTATCGCGGATAACTCCCCCGATCCCTGTATTGGCACCACCGAATGGTTCCAGGGCAGAGGGATGATTATGGGTTTCGACCTTAAAACAGATGGCATCTTCTTTATCAAAAGCAATGACCCCGGCATTATCATGAAAAACCGATAAACACCACGGCTTGGCGATCTCTTGGGTAGCTTTAACAATCGTGGACTTCAAAAGATTCTTGATCTTCTTGGTCTTTACTGTGCCGCCATCGTGATAGGTATAATTGATATTCCCGCGGAATGTTTTATGGAAACAGTGCTCGCTCCAGGTTTGCGCTATGGTCTCCAGTTCGCAATCGGTAGGATTCCTTCCGAGTTTTTGGAAATATTCTTGGATGGTCTTCATCTCTTCCAGATTGAGAAAAAGTTGGCCTTCCTGGCTGATCTTCTTAAGACGGGTATCACCGGCCGCATTAAGTTCAACTGATATGACCTCAGGCTGACGGCCTTCGATCTGAATCGAGAGCGGGATCTTTTCCTGAGCATAAACCGTATCGCCGACGACATGCTGGATCAGCTTGTTGGAAAGCGCCTTTTCAACAATTCGGTCCATTTCCTTTCGGGAAACATCTCCGTAGATCAGATATTTCTTGGCAGTGCTGACAGATTCAATGGCCGCGACACCCAGATCCCGGATGCCTTTGATCGTGGATTGTTCGACCGGGTCCATGACCCCGGGATTATACGCTATTTCCACGGCCTGAAATTCCCTGTCCGGAACAGAAGCTTTTTGTTTTCGAGAAGCGCTATAACTATATTTCTGCGTGATGGTGTCGGCAAGCAACTGACGGCAGATAATCTCAACCTCTGATTTCGAGATCTCTCCATCGAGGTTGTAAACATAGACCACATCAATGCGGGAAACCGAAGTTATGCCCAGATCAACAATAAATTTCTGAACACTTTCTCCAAGAGGATCAAACACCCCTTGTTTATATTGTATTTCTATTCGCCAATTCATGCGTTTATTTGCGATATCTGAAAAGAAATTGAAGGGTAAAAAAGCAGACTAAACCCCATTAAATTAAAAAGAAATAAACGATCACACGCTCATGCGTTTGAGGACTTCTTGATACGCCTCTTCAATATTCCCCAAATCGTGTCGAAAGCGGTCTTTATCAAGTTTATTTCCTGTGCCCACTTCCCACAAACGGCAGGTATCCGGGGAAATTTCATCCGCCAAAATAATACTTCCATTACAACGCCCGAATTCCAACTTAAAATCCACAAGTTCTAATTTCAGGTTAAGAAAAAATTGCTTCATAAGTTCATTGATCTGCAGGGCGTATTTCGTGATCTCATCAATCTCATCCTGAGTGGCCAGATTAAGCGCACGGATATGGGAGGCATTGATAAGCGGATCATTAAGGTCATCACGCTTATAACAAAATTCCAATACCGGGCAGGGAAGTTTCATGCCTTCTTCAACCCCTAAATTACGGCATAATGAGCCGGCCGCGATGTTACGCATAACTACCTCAACAGGAACAATATCAACTTTTTTAACCGCCATTTCACGATCATTGAGTTTTTTCACAAAATGCGTAGGGATGCCTTCCGCTTCCAGAAATTCAAACATGCGGGTGGATATTCCATTATTCATGACCCCTTTTTCCTTTATCGTGCCTTTTTTCGCGGCATTAAAGGCGGTGGCATCATCTTTAAAATACTGAATCAGGTAATCCGGGGAATCTGTATCATATAAAATTTTGGCTTTTCCTTCATACAACTTGTTTTTCTTTTCCATGGGACATATCCTTTTTTAAAAAATTACTCTCTTTATTTCAGGCCCACCCGCTTAAATACTTTATCTGCGTGGCGCGTATAATATTTGATATTGAAGAACAGATCTATCTCTTCCGGCTTTAGATATTTGCGGACTTTTCGATCCCGATAGAGGATATCTTTGAAATTTGAGGATTCATTCCATACCTGCATTGCGCAACGCTGAATAATATCATAGGCCACCTCTCTTTCAACCCCCTTTTTCATCAACTCCAATAAAACCCTTTGAGAATAGATCAACCCGTTAGTTTTGCTTAAATTCTCAATCATATGTTTCGGATATACCAACAAACCATCAATGATCGGAATCAACTTATGGAACATGTAATTAAGCGCGACCGCGCTGTCCGGCAGAATAATCCGCTCTACAGAAGAATGGCTTATGTCACGCTCATGCCATAAACTGATATTCTCAAAGGCGGCTTGCGCGTTTGCCCGCAAAAGGCGGGACATTCCAGAAATCCTTTCACACGTCACAGGATTCCGCTTATGCGGCATGGCTGAAGAACCTATCTGTCCCTTGAAAAAGGGTTCTTCCACCTCAAGCACCTCAGTCTTCTGTAATAACCGGATCTCGGTGGCGATCTTATTCAAGGTACATCCGATCAAGGCAAGTGTTGTAATAAACTGACAGTGCTGATCCCGGGAAATGATCTGGGTCGCAATATTGGCCGGCTTCAATTGCAACTTCTCACAAACAAATTCCTCAACGAACGGATCCACGTTCGCATAGGTCCCGACAGAACCGGAAAGCTTTCCGTAGCGCATCATTTCCTTGGCCTGCAGCATGCGCTCCTGGTTCCGCTTCATCTCATCATACCAAACCGCTATTTTCAAACCAAACGTCGTGGGTTCTGCGTGAACCCCATGGGTCCTGGCAATACAAGGCGTATCTTTGTATTTTCTGGCCTTTTTCCTAAGGATGGTTAATAATTTTTTGATGTCCGCGAGCAAAAGGTCACTGGCCTCAACACATTGCACAGATAAAGAGGTATCAAGCAAATCTGAAGAGGTTAAGCCCATATGTAAATATCTGGCTTCCGGTCCCAGACTTTGACCCACATTATTAATGAACGCCACCATGTCATGTTTGGTTTTTTCTTCAAGCCGCTTGACCTCATCGATATCAAATTTCGCGTTCTTTTTAATCTTTTCCATAGAGGCTTTCGGAATCAACCCTAGCTTACACATCGCTTCACAGGCCAGAACCTCAATCTTCAACATGATCTCCATCTTATGCTTTTCAGACCAAACATTTCCCATCTTTGACAAAGTGTAACGTTCTATCATATCGGCAACTCCTTTTTGATTATTAAACTTCCATAATATATCAAACAAAGATTTTCCGGTCAATTAAAATAAAATGGGAAAAACAGCGGATTAAGGGCGAGTAATTTATAAATGATTGATTAACAGATACTTACAAACTCACAAAAAAGGTAAAATTTTTTCTGCAAGGCCCGCAAATTTCACATAAATCTTTATATTTCAAAACTTTTGGGTCTTATCCTAAAAATTTTTTGTGTACCCATCTGTGACCAATAATAACCCGGGCATTTAAAAGAACTATTAGTAATATTAACTAAATTAATTTCCCGTGGCCTTTTGACTGTTTTTGAATTTCTCCCTTACATATTCGTAGGTGACCTTAACGGTTTCATTGAGCACGATCGGCGCGACCTCCTGAAGTTTTTTACCGGCAAAGCTTTGATAAAAAAGGATGATTTCTTCCAACTCATCCTTTTCAAAAAGCTTGTCATAGACCGGGACCAGTTCCGTCAAGATCTCATCCACGCGGATCATGGCCTTCAACTGCGGCTGCTTATCTTCGGGCGCATTAGCTATCGCGGTCTTCAAATTCTCCTTCATGCGTTGCTTGGTACCATCGACCTCTAAAAAACGCAATATCAGATCGACTTTATCCTGAGGGATCTCAGACAAAGACTTGAGATTTTCCAAAGAATAATCCGTAATCGCCGCCTCCTGGGAGGATTCATCGATGCTATCAATCTGCTGCATAAAATAGCGGCGGGGAACACCTTTTACGTTGATGACTACCGCGTTTCTATCTTTACTCTCAATTTGCCCCGTAATGATAGTCCCATTCTTTAAGTAGATCTTGTCGGCCATAGCCGAAGCTGAAATGCCCAAAATGATTATTGCTAAAAACAGTATTTTTCGCATAAATCCCCCTCCGTTAAAATTTTCGTGTGAATATGTGCTTATTCTATGGGAAGAACACATCCCGGTCAATAAAAATCCCCGCAGAATCCCCGCAGAAGACCACATAATAGGGGAAATTGTATTGAATCCGCATTTCTTCTATGTTAGGATAATGGCCTTATGCAGAAAATTATCCACCAACGCATTGAAAAAAATATCCGGGATTCGATCAATAAAAAATGCAAAGAATACAAGATCGGCTCCATCAGTCCCGCGCTTGAAAAAAGCATCAAGGAATATTCCTTACGCAAAGGCAAAAGGATAAGGCCACTACTGTTCATCCTCAGTTATCAGGGTTATCGCAATAGCAACCAAAAATTATCCGAATCGATTTACAATGTTTCAACCGCCATTGAATTCTTACACAATTTCATGCTCATTCATGATGATATCATTGATGATTCTCATTTAAGAAGAGGCCGGCCCACCATGCATAAACTTCTGGAAACAGCCGCCAAAGCCAATGACAAAGAATCTCTGGGCAAAAACCTGGCCATTATCACGGGTGATATCCTTTACACTTTCGCGATTGAGGTCTTTCTCGGAATCGATGAAAATTATAAGCGCAAGGAAAAGGCCCTGGATTATTTTCTGCAAACAACTACCATTACGGCCATAGGGGAATTTATTGACACCTTGCAGGGATATGAACAATTGCAGAAGATCAAAGAAAAAGATGTTTTCCTGAACTACTCTTTAAAGACAGCCCGTTACACATTCACTTCTCCGATGGTAATCGGCGCCATTTTATCCGGAGCCAAAGACAAGGAAATACAAAAAATCACTCAGCTCGGCGAAAAGATCGGACAGGCGTTTCAGATACAGGACGACGTCATCGGCATTTTCGGCACACAAGAACGCATTGGCAAATCCATCCTTAGCGATATTGAAGAATCTAAAAAAACCCTCCTGGTTTGTCACGCCTACCATAATATGAATGCCAAAGAAAAAAAAGATTTCAAAGCCATCTTCAATAAAAAACGAAAAACATTCAAGGATCTTCAGCGCATCAGAAAGATCTTCCTTTCCTCCGGCAGCTTAAGGTATTGCATTTGTCAGATCGAAACACGTTACAATGAAACCATCACTCTACTGCAAAAGACCCGGATGAAGGCCCCTTATCCCGAAATGATCCTTGACAATATCCAAAAACTTTTCGACCATACCCAAAGGCTGGCCAAGGCATACAAAATCCCGTTACATCTCAACAAATCGTAATTTCCGACCTTCAAACCAACCGTTCACAAAGCTCATCCAAGACAAGCTGGCCCTTTTGTGTGGCACAGATATTCCCGGCCTCTTCCTGAAGAAAACCTCCAGCGATCCATTCGCGGATCATCGCAACCCTTGAAGCATCCAGCGTGCAACCATAACGCTTTTGGAGTTCGTTTAAATTAATCCCCTGTTTCATCCGCAATCCGAACAATAAAGTTTCAACCAATCTCCGGGGAGCCGGCAAGATCTCCTGGCTTTCTTTGGGATCCAACCCTTGTTCCATAAGCTCCATGTAGCGGAATAATGAAGACACATTCCAGAAACGCCTTCCATCAAAATGTGAATGCGCGGCCATCCCCAAACCCTGATAATTGCCTCCCGACCAATAATTCACATTATGAACTGACCTTTTGAAAATTTTAGCAAAATTGCTGACTTCATAATGCTCGTAACCGGCGTCGATTAAAAATTCTCTTACCATCGAGAATTGTTCTGCCTGGACTTCCCGGCTCCGGGCGCGGACTTTGCGGGTATGAAAGAGGCTCCCCGGCTCCAGCGTCAAGGCATAGACCGCCACATGTTCGCAATCCATTTTGACCACGCATTCTAAGTCCTCACGCAACATGCGCGTATCCTGACCCGGGGTGCCATACAACAAATCAATGTTCACATTATCAAAACCCGCCTCCCGGATGATTTCATATGCCTTAAATATCTGATAACCCGTATGATTCCGACCCAAGGCACGCAACCGCTCATCATTAAAGGTCTGCGCACCCAGGCTGATACGATTAACGCCCCAAGAACGCAAGGCTTTCATTTTGGATAAATCCACATGTTCCGGATTCGCCTCAACCGTGAATTCTTTTTCAGGGCTGATAACAAAAGACCGGTTGACCCGCTCGAGCAAGAAGAGCAACTGGTCTTGTGTCAAAAGCGAAGGCGTTCCACCGCCCAGATAAACAGAGGACACCGTCACGCGTGAGCCGCGTTGCATTTCTTCAACCAGGCATTCAAGATAGCGCTCGGCATATTCTTTGTTCACATTGATCGCGAACGAACAATAGAAACATTTTACCGCGCAAAAAG
>JAGYNW010000179.1 GCA_018399915.1 Candidatus Omnitrophota bacterium | reverse complement strand
TACTGATTTAATATGAAAATAAAATTTATAAATATTTACCTTTTCTTTAAAAACTATTTATATGATATTTTCATAAGGAACACACGCATGATAAATAAAAATCAAATTCAATGTTTGCTTATTGAAGATAGTCCTGTTGATTGCAAACTAATGCAATCCATGATCAATCCGGATGTAAAAGTATTTACCGTAAGTTCTATACAGGAAGCCCTGCAAAAGTTATCCGAAGAAGATATCGATATCATTATATCCAACCTCGGATTACCTGACAGTTATGGCTTAAATACTTTTTCCAATTTATACGCCAATGTGCCTAACATCCCCATCATTGTGTTGACCGCTTTGGATAATGAAGAGATCGCGATTGATGCCGTCAAAGGGGGCGCACAGGATTATATCCTTAAAGGAGATGTAACAAAACGCTCTTTAAATCGTTCCTTGAAGTACGCTATAGAAAGAAAACAGATAGAAGAACAGATGCGTGAAGCAGAATTGCGATACAAAACTGTTGCGGACTTCACGTACGCCTGGGAATATTGGGAGGCGCCTGATGGAACGCTTAAATATGTCTCACCTGCCTGCGAAAGGATTACCGGATACCCGGTAGACCAATTCATCAATACACCGTCCTTCAAAGATGAGATCGTCCATCCCGAAGACAAAAAAATCTGGGACCAACATAAGACAGAGAGAACAAACAAGACAATAAATGAAATTCAATACCGTATTATCGCTAAAGATGGAAGTATCCGCTGGATAGCGCACAATTGCAATGTCATCCAAGAAGGAGATCAGAACTTAGGTTTTCGTGCCAGTAACAGGGATATCACTCAGCAAAAACAAGATGAAGACCGCAATCAACGGCTTCAAACGCAACTTACGGAATCCCAAAAAATGGAAACCCTGGGGACCTTAGTAGGCGGCATCGCTCATGAATTCAATAATCTACTGACCTCTCTTATGGGATATGCGGATATTTGCTTGACTAAAATCCCGTCTAATAGCCAGATTTATTCAGATATCCAAAAGATCAAAGATTCCGCAGACCATGCCAAAAGCCTTGTTCAGCAGATGTTGACCTTTACGCGTCAGGGCACCCAGGAAAGAAAAATCATCAACATCACCAAAACCATCGAATCCGCGCTGAAAATAGCACGCATGTCTTTACCTTCGACCATTGAGATCAAAAAAAACATAGACCCATCAGGCGGAAATATCCTTGCCGACCCGGCCCAGATTTCTCAAGCCATCATCAATATTATTACCAATTCTTATCAGGCAATGAAAAAATCAGGAGGCGTCTTAAGTATCAGCCTTGATAATGTTGATATCGACAGCGAGTATCTGGTAAAAAATCCCAGTCTGCGCAAAGGGAAATATGTTCGGATCATCATAACGGATACAGGTACCGGCATAGAGAAAAACATTGTTGACCGGATATTTGATCCCTTCTTTACAACAAGAAAAGTCGGAGAGGGCACAGGGCTTGGATTATCCGTTGTTCACGGTATCGTGATGAGCCATGGCGGTAAAATTACTGTTTCCAGCGAGGTCAACAAAGGAACAACCATGATCATTTACCTGCCGCAAGTGGTAGGCCATGAGACCAGCCGATCAGAAAATGGATCCAAGGAAAAGGCGACTAAATCCAAAGAAAAATATCGAATTCTATACGTAGACGACGAACCTGAGATCGCCACTATGGTAAAAAAGATGTTGGAAATGCTTAAATATGAAGTTTGTCTTAAAAATGATAGCAACGCAGCCCTTAACCTTTTCAAAGAAGATCCGGAACATTTCGATCTTATCATTACTGATCAGACCATGCCTTACATGACAGGCCTTCAATTAGCGCAAAAGGTAATGGAAGTTCGCGAAAATTTTCCCATGATCATCGTAACAGGCTTTAGCGAAGATATCTCGAAAGAAAACTATAAAAAATTTGGATTTAAAGACTATATTGCCAAACCTTTTGTAATTAATGATATCAAACTGGCGATCGAAAGAGTCTTACAATGATTTTTTTCAAAGAAAGGATGCCCTCTTGGATAACAAAATAAGAATTCCCGATAAAGAAATCAATCCTTCCCAATATAAAAGTATTGAAGAAGCGGTAAATAGTTTAACCGAAGTTATCCATCAAATTGATGAAAACAATTATAATTTCTTATCGATTGTTTTTCATGATCTTCGTAATCCTCTGACATATGTCAAAATGTCTATCGATGTGCTCATAACAGGCTCTTTCGGAGATATCCCCCCGGAACAAAAAGAACTTCTGGACAAATCTCTTGCACAGATCGACCGCCTCAATAAAATGATCGATGATGTTCTGCTCATCGCCAAACTTGAGAATAACAAACTGCCGATGTCTTTTTCATCAATCAATATCAACAACATTTTAGAAGACACAATCAAGACCAATCAAGATTTACTCAATGATAAAAATTTAGATTTTGATAAAAAGATTTCTGCTGAGCTGCCGAACAGCAATATGGATTATAAATATATTTCCATGGCCTTAAATTATCTATTGAGATATTGCATCAAATCTACAGAAAAAGGCGGAATTTCCTTAAGCTGTTCTCATGATGAGAAAGCCGCGGTCATCAGCATCCAGTTAAAAGACACCAGCGATTGTATCGGCCAAGAAAATATCCCGTACATCTTTGATAAATTCAAATGCTTCGGGATGATGGCTAAACACAAAGAGGAACGAAGCGGGTTAGAGCTTTCCATTTGTAACGAAATAATCAAAAAACATAACGGCAATATCAGCTTTACCACAACTGAAACAAATGGAAACCATTTTCAGATAACTTTACCAATTTAAAAGGGAATTATTTATGACTGATTCTAAAGGAACCATTTTAATCATTGACGATGAAATTGATCTGACAAATTTAATGGCACTTCATCTGAAGTCCAAAGGATATAACACCTATACCGCTTACACCGGGGTTTCTGGGCTAGAGGTTCTAAAGAATATTGCTCCGGATCTGATTATCCTTGATCTGAATATGCCTGAAATGGGAGGTATTGAATTTTATAATCAAATTTGCGATAACCACGGAAAGCCTAAATATCCTGTTTTTGTCTTTACAGGTCGCGGGGATATGGAACAGGTTTTTCAAGACTTTGAAACTGATGGATTTTTGACAAAACCTTTTGATATTAAAGACTTATCCGAAAAGATCGATAATGTCATGCGTCAAAAAAAGGCAGCTGCCGAAAAAATTAAAACTCAAAATGAGAACATGGACAGAAATCTTTTGATCATTGATGATGGCGAATCCGAGTTGGAAAAAATTTCCCAACTTTTTATTGATAATGGATATAAAGTGCGCTGTGCCACCACTGAAGACGAAGCCGTAAAAGCTGTTCAGATAAGCCCCCCGAACTTGACCTTAATAAAACTTAACTTGCGGGATATTCCGGGAGACCAACTGCACATGAGGTTGCAACACGTCACTAAAAATGTGCGCATATCCACGCTTATTTATGTGCCCAATGGAATCAACTACAACCAAAATATGTTGCAAGCCTTATCATACAAAAGCAATGTGGAAGCCGTCATGGAATATTTTTCTCCTAAAGAACTCTTGAATAAAGTCAATGCCATTTTTAAACGTTGACCTCAGTGTCCTTTTCTGTTTAAGTTCAAAATAAATCTAACATCACAAATAAAAAAGTTGACATTTACTTATGAAATGATATACTTCATATTCAATATTTTAAAAGGATACATTATATTAAATTTACTTTAAAAGAATAGAAATGGTGAGACAGATGCAAAAATCATATATGGCAAAATCGAATGAAGTTGAAAAAAAATATTATCTAATTGATGCTAACGATAAAATTCTTGGACGTTTGGCTAGCAAAGCCGCATCAATACTTAGAGGCAAACATAAACCTATATTTACACCACATGTTGATACCGGAGACTACGTTATTGTTATTAATGCTGAAAAAGTAAAAGTCACAGGAAACAAACTCAAACAGAAGCAATACCAACGATATTCCGGATATCATTCCGGGCAAAAAAGCATAAGCTTAAGTACTATGATGGAAAAATCGCCAACCAGTGTAATTCGTTTGGCTGTCAACAGGATGATTCCTGGCGGCGCCTTAGGCAATAAAGTAAAAACTAAATTGAAGGTATATGCGGGAGAAAAACATCCTCACGCGGCCCAAAAGCCAATCCCTTTAGAAATATAATTGAAAAGGAGTTTGATTGAAATGGTTGAAATTGTTAAATATGGAGCTACCGGAAGAAGAAAAAGCTCAGTTGCTCGGATAACTTTAAAACCGGGCAATGGGAATATTCGTGTGAATAAAAGAGATTTTGAGAACTACTTTCCGAGAGAAACCGATAGAATCAGCATTTTAACCCCTCTTAATGTGACAAATTTACTTGGCAAATTTGATATTACCGCTAAAATCACTGGCGGAGGCATGACAGGACAAGCCGGTGCATTTCGCTTAGGGCTTGCCAGGGCACTCGCTTTGTGTGACCCGGAAAACAAATCTTTATTGAAAAAATCTAACTTATTGACTCGTGACCCCAGGATGAAAGAAAGGCAAAAACCTGGCCAAAAGGGAGCACGAAAGAAATTTCAATGGGTTA
>JAGYNW010000178.1 GCA_018399915.1 Candidatus Omnitrophota bacterium | reverse complement strand
TTTTTATAAATTTCCAATATTCTTTCTTGAAGATACTCTCGAAACTGCTGGGTAATAGGATGCGCAATGTCCCTGTGCTCGGCTTTCGCCTTTTCCTGATCCCTTTGTTCAATATAATCGGTCTGACATGCGGTGCCGCAATGATTACAAAACTTGCTACCTATTTCGTTCTTAAAATTGCATTTGGCACAGGCGATCTTCATTTTTCTTGAAGGCATCGCAATGAAAAGGCCGTTTGATCCTTGGATAACTTTAATGTTGCGGACAACGAACACATCATCGAAAGTTACGGTAATATATGCTTTTAATTTCTTGTCCTGTCCTTCTTTCGGGAATACGCGAATTTCTGTAATTTCCATCATTTCAACTCCTTGTTTCAACGTGTCCTTACAACATACACCCTAGTATAACGTTTTAACATTTCCGTTGCTGTCTTCTGCGCTTCGCATTGAGATCTTGTAAGCCCAAAAACACTAGGCCCACTTCCAGATATCATAACCCCTTGAGTATCAAATAACTTTAACGCCTCTTTTAACCTCAGAAGCTTTGGACATATTCGAATAATGGCATCTTCCAGATCGTTTTGCAACAATGACCCGACTGCATTTATGTCTTTCTTCTTTAAATTATAAATAAGGATATTAACATCATCATTTCGCTTTGTCAACTGCAAATTATGGGCTTTGTAAACTTCTGCGGAATATACCTTTACACAAGGGACAACCACCACTTGCCATAGTTTGACCCCGATATCCAAGGGTCTTATCTGATCCCCCTTTCCTGTGCCGACAGCCCAATTCGTATCATATAAAAAAAAAGCGATATCGCTTCCCAACATCCTTGCATAGGCTAATAATTGCGCAGATGATAACCCTAAGTCAAAGATCTTATTAAACCCTATCAATGCGCTAGCCGCATTACTCGATCCGCCCGCCATCCCTGCCGCAACCGGGATGAATTTATCAATTTTTACATCGACTCCCTTAACGGCTTTATGTTCTTTTTTTAACAATGCATAGACTTGATAAACAAGATTCTTCTTCCCGCAAGGAACATCGCGATGGTCGCTAGAAATCTTTATATTGCCTGAAGAATTTGTTTGAAATGTGATCTGATCACAAAGATCCACCCTCTGAAAAAGAGTCTCGATGTTATGAAAACCATCATTCCTTTTGTTGAGGACTTTTAAAAAAAGATTGATTTTGGCAGGTGATTTAAGGACAAGGCGGCTCATGGACAGGAACTATTCTATTTATGAAATTGCGCTGGATCTCAATCTCAGGATTATTTCTCCGTTTGTTTGGCTTGGCTATTCTTGGCTTGTTCAATCTTATCAATGACCGGGGATTGGTCCGGCTGCATCTCCAAAGAAAGCTCCCAATATTTGATGGCGTCTCCGACATTGCCTAAAGCATAATAAACATCCCCGATATGGTTATAAACTACGGGATCGTCTATCCGCTTTTCGGCTTCCAGAAGAAATTCTAACGCTTTATCATAATGACCCTTTTTATAAAATATCCATCCCTTGCTATCAAGATAAGCCCCGGAATTCGGGACCATGCGCAAAGCGCGATCAATCAATTCCAATGCCTCATCTAGATGCTTGCCTTGTTCCGCATAGAGATAGGCAAGGGTATTAAGACTTCCATCATGATTCGGATCGATCTCTAATGACCGCTGCAAGATTTCCCTGGCTTGATCTTCTTGATTCACCTCTAAATAAAGCGAACCCAAAAGATACATGATATCAGGATTTTGAGGATCTAAGGATAGGATGTTTTCAAATTGTTTAATAGCCTTGTCGTATTTTCTCTGCGAATAATATAGCTGCCCCAAATACCCATAAATCTCCATGTTTTGCGGTTCCGCCCTGGAAAACTGATTTAATATGTATTCGTATTCCTGGGCGGCTTCTGTATAGTCTTTTTGGTCCGAATAGATCAAGGCCAAAAGATATCGTGATTGCAGATTATCCGGATCATACTTCTTCACTAACTCTAATTCACCCACAGCATCTTCTAACATATCCAAACGCGCATAATCTGTTCCCAGTCTCAAATGGATTTTAGAACTGGCCTCATCAAATTGCGACGCCTTCTCATATTCAAAGACCGCGTTAGTAGTCATGCCTAAAAGGTCATACATATATCCCATGGCATAATGCGCCAAGCTTTTGGACATAGAAATCCGTTCATGAAAGACAAAAGCCTCTGCCTTTACCGGCGCGATTAAAAATAGAACAATGATAACACAACAGGCTAAAGATTGAAAAATTCCCGGATGCAAAAAACGAAAAAGCAAACCTCTTGCATTGTTTTTTTTCTTTTCTTTTTGCATTAGCACACCTTGTTTTAACAATCGAAGAAAGTGGAAACCTTTTCCCTATTAGAAAGGATACAACATCAACAGGAAATTAACGAGTTTTACGTTTTTTAAGGTGTCGTAAAGATTTTCTTAATTTTTTACGTTTATGTGTTCTAATTTTGACTTTTTTTCTTTTCTTTCCACACGGCATAGCTTCTTTACCCTAACTCCTTTAATAAATTAATTTATTTAATGGATACTCAATAATCCCCTGCGCCCCGGCATCTTTCAATTGAGGGATAAGTGACCGTACGGTCCCCTCATTGATTACCGTTTCAATCGCCACCCAACCCTTCCGGCTCAAGGAAGATATTGTGGGATCCTGCAATGAGGTCAAGACCTTCAACAACCGATCCAAATTTTCTTCTTTGGCATTCATCTTTAATCCGACCATATTATTCGCGGTTATGGCACCCTGAAGAAGAGTAACGATCTGATCCATCTTCTTTTTCTTCCACGGATCAGCCATCGCTTTCTTATTCGTCACGAATTGGGTTGTGGATTCACAAATAGTTGCAACGATCCGCAGCTTATGGGCCCTTAAACTGCTTCCGGTCTCGGTTAATTCCACGACCGCATCCACAAGCCCATCAGCTACTTTTGCCTCTGTCGCGCCCCAGCTAAATTCGATCTCCGCGTTTACTTTATTTTTTTTAAGGTATTTTTTCGTAACATTCACAACTTCCGTAGCGATCCTTTTTCCCTCCAAATCTTTGACCGATTTGATAGAAGACTTTTCCGGAACCGCTAAAACCCAACGGACCTTGACTGCGCTTTGCTTAGCGTAAATCAAATCTGCCAACGAAACGACTTTAGAGGCATTCTCTAAAACCCAATCCGCTCCTGTGATGCCACAGTCCAAAGCACCATCCTCAACATACCGGGACATTTCCTGGGCCCTAAGGAGGACCGGGGATATCTCCTCATCATCAATTGCCGGGAAATACGATCGGGAGGAAACATACACTTTGAATCCAGCCCGCTCAAAAACCTTGATAGTTGAATCCTGCAAACTGCCTTTGGGCAAGCCCAATTTTAACTTACGCATAATCAAGAACCTCTTTCATTAACTAACTACTTAAATCTAAAAAAATTACTGCACAAATTCATTCGTTTAAATTAAAGAAAGTATTATATATATGAGTTAAAGCATTGTAAAGAAATTTGTACTCTCAAACGGAATATTTCTTGTAAATTCAACTTAAGGAATATATAATCATCCTTTATTAAAAATCAAAGCATCTGCTTGCACAAAAGAAAGAAGCTTAAACTAAAAGCGCGATAAAATCAACAAAAATTTTTCCTAAGGCAATGCTTTACCAAAAATCAAGGAGTTAACGTCATGCTTAAATTGTTACGTAAAAAAGGGATCGCTAAAAAAGTCCTTTGGATTGTGGCCATTGTTGTCATCATATCATTCGGCTTTTTCGGAAAAGCCAGCTTAATCAATAACACTTCCGAAAATTATGCCGGTTCGATTTTCGGCAAAAAGATTTCTTTAAATGAATTCGAGAAAATCTACAGACAAGTTCAGCTGCAGGCAGTTCTTCATTATGGAGAAGACTTTAACACAGTCAACTCGATGCTCAACCTGCAAGCGGAGACATGGAACCGTCTGATCCTGCTGCATGATGCCAAAAGGAAGAATATCAAAGTCACCGATGAAGAGGTCATCCAAACTATCGAACAATATCCCTTCTTTCAAAGAGATGGCGAATTTGATTCCTTGCTCTATAACAATGCTCTTCGCTACGCATTCCGTGTTAAACCCAGGGATTTTGAAGAAAGCATACGCAACACCATAAAGATAGCCAAGCTCCGTGACATCAAAACAAATTCGATTCAGCTTGATGCCCAAGAAGTCTTTGAAACATATAAAAAGGAAAATGAAAAGGCCCAGATCAGTTATGTGCTTATCAACGCAGATCAATTTCTCAATGATGTCAGTGTCGAAGATGAATATCTTAAACAATACTATGCCAAACACAAAACAGAATTTCTCAGACCTCCGAGCATACAGGTCGATTACATCAGGATTCCATTCCCGCAAACAAAAGCCGAAAATCAAGTCGATGACCAAGACGCAGACATCTCTAAATATGAGACCTACCAAAAGGCCCAATCCCTTTACCAGGATATCCTTGACGGCAACTCCCTTAACCAAGTAGCCCAAAAATACGCCGTCGATGTAGAGACCACGGATTATTTCAGTATTGAACGGCCATTATTTATTTTCGGGTCGTTGGATGCCTTAAACAAGATCTTTCATCTTGACCAAGGGG
>JAGYNW010000177.1 GCA_018399915.1 Candidatus Omnitrophota bacterium | reverse complement strand
TCATCTGTCCGCCATAAGCTATGACCGGCGGAATCGCATCCTTAAGGCGTATCCCTAAGGGGGCATAGCCGCGCGCACGCCTTAAAACTAACGGACGATCATTGACGATCTGCACAAGGGAATCATCAACAGCATTAATAATCGGCCGGTTGTGGACCAAAAAATAATCCGCGATTCCTGACAATTTCACAACCGCCTGCTTTTCATCCGCGCATATAGGCTCATCCGAAAGATTTCCGCTGGTGGCGACAAGCGGACGGGCTACTTCTCTCAAAAGAATATGGTGTAAAGGCGTGTAAGGAAGCATTGCTCCCAAATAAGGATTCTTCAAAGCAACCGAATCTGAAACAGGAATCCTTAAAAAAGATCGTTTTCGCAAAAGCACAATCGGCGCCTCGCCAGACTCTAACAGCAGCTTTTCTTTAGGGGAAACATAACAAACCTTTCGAATATCCCGCAAGGAAGGAAACATAAGCGCAAAAGGTTTTTGCGCACGGTCTTTTCTTTTGCGAAGCCGTTCAACCGCACCGTCCCTTGTGGCATCGACCATCAGATGAAAACCACCTAAGCCTTTGACCGCCAGGATTTTTCCCTTTTTAAGCTCTGCGGTGGCCAAACCTAAAGCATCCATCGATGGGCAAAGCTCTTGGCCCTTTGCATTTTGAAACGAAACCTGTGGTCCGCAGACCGGACAGGCATTCGGCTGGGCATGAAATCTTCTGTCTAAAGGATCCTCATATTCTTTTCGGCATTGAGCACACATAGAAAACCCTTTCATCGATGTATGGCATCTGTCATAAGGAATATCCTCAATAATGGAATAACGTGGCCCGCACAAAGTACAATTGATAAAAGGATAAAGAAATCTTCGATTGGCATGATCAAAAAGCTCTTTCAAACACGCAGGACACGTGGCTATATCGGGAGAGATGATCGCTTCTTTGGACTGAGACAGACGGCTCTGTGCAATATGAAAATCCGAATATCCGATACTATCCAGATAAATATGCTGAAAATTCTGTATATACGCAACCCGTGGTTTATCCTGAATAAGCCTTTGCAAGAATTGTTCAACTAACGGACTTTTTCCTTCCGCTTCAATAAGAACGCCTTTCTCATCATTCCACACTTTTCCTGTGAGGCCCAACTCTTTGGCCAAACTGTAAACAAACGGTCGAAAACCCACCCCCTGCACGATTCCCAGGATCTCAACCCGGACCCTTTGGATCAATGGATCTTTCCTTTTTTTATTATCGTTTTTTCTCATCCGTTTCAGGCTGATGGCCTTTTCCTTTGATCATTTCGATCGCATGCGGCAATACTTCCCCGAGGAATGGCAAAGCGTCTGTAACCCCCTTCGGACTCCCCGGCAGATTGATGATCAATGTGGTTCTTCGTATTCCGGCTATTCCTCGGGATAAAACGGCTCGAGGCGTTTGTTTTATTCCTTCAGCTCTTAGATGCTCCGATATTCCAGGAACGACTTTATCGATAACCTCTCGTGTAGCTTCAGGGGTAATATCTCGCTGAGAAAATCCTGTTCCGCCGCTGGTCAAGACTATATCCGCGCTTAAATCATCGGCATAATAAATCAGCGCTTTAGTGATCTGATTTCTTTCATCCTTCACAATGTCCCACGCCGCGATCTCGTAACCTTTAGAAGAAAAAAAATCAAAAAGCTTTTTCCCGCTCAGATCCTCTTGCTTGAGACGAGTATCACTCACTGTCAATAAACACATCTTCAACATAAGCGTTTTCCTTTTTCTTGAGCTTGATCGTATCTCCCGTGCGAACCTCGCCTGCCTTTTTGACAATAGCAAAAACACACTCCCTGGGCATAATACAATCCCCTATCCTGTGATACACAGAACAATGTCCGTGGCATTTTTTGCCTTTTTGTGAAATCTCCAGAACCGCGTCTTTCCCCAGACAAAGACTGTCACCAAGGCATAAGGACTGCAAATCTATTCCTTGCGTTGTAATATTTTCCGCAAAAATGCCCGGCGTTAAAACCAGATCCTTTTGTTCCTCAACTAAAATGCGGTTCGCTTTTTCAATGCTCTCGATAGCAAGAAAACTGACCTGACAAATGCCTGCACCTGCGTGAGCGTCTCCGCTGAGACCATGGCCTTCAATAAAAACAGCATTAGGCACTGATTTTTTAGGTTTTCCTTTTTGATCGCTTATATTAATCGCATAAATGTTCATAAAATTACCCGCCTACCGTGCTCATCTCAACGTTAGAAACACAGTTAGTCCTCTTGGTGAATAAAGACTTCCGGTCGATTACTTTTTGTAACGCGTAAAAAATATCCGCATCACTCCGGCCTTCCAAGATAAGAGGCTTAAGATAGCACAAAGGACGAGAAAACAAACATGGGCGAACCGCGCCTGCGGAATCCATCCGCAACCGTGTGCAGTCCTGACAAAAATTTTCCGAATAATTACTAATAAAGCCTATTTTTGACCGGGTTCCTGCAATAGAAAAATATTCCGCGGGACCATCCCCCTTGACAGAAAAAACACTTTGCAAGTCTCCGTACCCTTTGCTTATCTGCTGTTTGATATCTGATGTTCTTATCATCAATGACCCATTTTTGCGTGAATGACAATTAGTCGAAAAAAGTTCAATAAACCGCACAATCAAAGAATAACGCAAAGCCAACGCAACAAAATCAAGAATTTCATCATCATTAATTCCTTTTAAAGGAATAAAATTTACCTTCACAATATCAAAATCCGCCTCAAGCGCGGACTTTAAGCCCTCCTTGACAGCAGACATGCTATCCTTCCCGGCTATCTGCAGATATCTCTTTGGCTGTAAAGTATCCATGCTGATATTGATACGGTTCAACCCGGCTTTCTTCAACGATTGAGCTTTTTGGCCCAAGAGGACTCCATTTGTTGTCAATGAAATGTCCTCGACGCCAGGGATCTTTCTTATCCTTGCTATCATCTTAACGAGATCCTTTACCAGCAACGGCTCCCCGCCTGTTATCTTTATCCTCGTTATCCCAAGCCCTACAAAGATCTTAATTATTCGGGCCATTTCCTCCAGTGTCAATCGTTTCTTGGGGCCGATCGCTTTCTGTTGTCCTGAAGGCGCACAATAAAAACAATGCAAGTTGCATTGATCCGTAACCGATATCCGCAAATTATTAATCATAAAGATTCCTTTGCAAAGGATAATATTGTATTTCGCTGCCTTTAAGCCAATTACGTTCTCCCGGAGGCAAAACCATAAAGGCCTCCGCTTTCGAAAGGGCCAAAACATCCGCGGATCCTTGCGTCCTAATGGGCTTCAATTGAGGCCGAAGGCCATCCCCCGAAATCTTAACCGGGGCGAACAAAGTCCTCTCTTTTTCTACATTCCGATAATCTTGACTCAAAATCCCTACAGAAGAAATGGGTTTATATTTAGCATAACCCATCATTCTTTTGATCGCTGTGGTTACGAATAATTGATAATTCACAAAGGTAGACATTGGATTGCCGGGAAGCCCAAAAACCATTTTTCCATTCCGGAATCCTAAAAAAAGCGGTTTTCCCGGTTTTATCTTGATCTTATGAAACACCTTCTGAACCTTTTGCTCTATCAGCATATCGGGAACTAAATCATAATCCCCCATAGAAACACCGCCTGTGATCAAAAAAATGTCCGCCTTCAGTCCTTGCTTAATCGCAGGCAATAAATCTTTTTTACGGTCAGGCACAATGCCAAGATAACTTACAGGAATAGATGCGCAAGCCAAAAGCGATAATAACTGCGGGCCATTACAATTATAAACGCTATTAGGCGGCAATTTCGATCCCACAGGATAAATCTCGCCGCCTGTGTTAAGAACCGCCAACTTCGGTTTAGATATAACCTCGACGTCCTTTACTCCCAAAGAAGCCATCACAGCTATATGCTCGGGCTTCAGGATCGTGCCCTGAGTCAGGATTGTTTGTCCTTTCCTGATAATCTTTCCTTGGGGGCAAACATTCTGTCCTTTTTCAGGTGGAATCATAACGCGCACCCTGTCGTCTTCCCGGTTTGTGTGCTCTACAGGAATGACTGTATCCATGCCGGCAGGAACATGCGCGCCTGTCATGATTTTAAAACATTTGCCTTTTCTTTTAATGGGAGAGCCTTCATCTCCGGCTTTGATTATCCCGGCACATTCCAAATCGCACGCTTGTTTTTTCCATTCATCAAAATTAACCGCATACCCATCCATCAAAGCCCTGGCAAAAACAGGAAACTTTTGGGGAGAAGAAAAAGATTGGCTTAAACACAATCCTGTAGCATCCTCAATATTCACTTTTCGGGCAGCTAATGGTCGCGCTGATTGCGCTACCATCTGTAAGGCTCTTGCAAAAGGTATCAAAATTTTCCTCCTCAATCAGTATAACGGTAAAATCCCAATACAGCTGATCAATGCTCTTAAAGAATATCCCTGTTTTCAATCAATTCTAACTTTGCGTAGAACATATTTGCCGCGGGAATCAAGGGGCTATCTTACGCTTGGGGCAAAAGCGGTCCCAAAAACAGGCTCATTGGCCTTGTTTTTTTAAACCTTCCAAGGTAAAATATACTATACTTAAAATGGATTGAAAGTCAATCCGTTTTATGACGAGAGGAAAAGATAATACTCTTAAAGAAAAAACTGAAATTTTTTTGAACGAACAA
>JAGYNW010000176.1 GCA_018399915.1 Candidatus Omnitrophota bacterium | reverse complement strand
AATCATAAATCCCTTCACAAACAAAAATTTTCAGATCACATGCGAGCTATGAGCCAATTACCCAAAACCGCGAAAAGAATAAAAGAAACCACGTTAATAAAGAACCCTGACTGCATCTGCCGCTTGTCTTTCTTTGACAGGAAATACACGAGAATCGCCACTGATAAAAAACCGCATAAATGCGATACATGGCTGATACCGTCGGTTTCTCCGCTCAAAAAACCTTTAACATCAATATATAAAAACATCCAACCCTTGATCATCACAGGAATCGGCACGATCATTTCATAAGTGACATAAAACGGATCCAGTAACATCGCCGCGGAAATAAGCCCCATAAGCGCTCCTGATGCGCCGATGATCGCTACATTTTTCTGCAGAAAAAAAACATACACAGCCGTAGAAAAAAGCATGGAAATGCTTAAGGCTCCCAGATAGATAAACAAAGTCTTTATTACACCAAGTTTGCGTTCGACAATCCGGCCAAAAATAAAGACCCCCAGCATATTAAGCACTAAATGTGACAGGTCTTGATGCAAAAAACCCGCGGTTAAAAAACACCAATAATTACCATTCAATAAATTCGCTGGATACAAAACAAAAGGAGAGATCTTCTCAGGGGTCGTTAAAAAGGTGTGTGAATAGTAGTAGGCTATCACATTTAAAACAATCATCAGATTGGCCACATGAGAACCGGATAAAAATCCTCTCCAAATACCGGGCTTTTGCTTTGTCTTGCCCTTTTGAGATCTGATTAAACTTCTTGCCATAAATTTTATCCTGAAAACTCTGTTTCTTCGAATAAACGGATAGGGCCCAAATGACCGGAAAGGATGATCTCGATCGCGGCGCCGTCTTTATCATAAGCCTCATTAACCACAACATCACCTTGCCGGGAAAAACCCTCAGAGTCTGTATATTGACTGCCTCCCTGAAATTGCAATTGCACCCCTTTGTCGCGGGGCAGATAAATATCTAAAGCTCCCTCACCGCCCCGCACGGTTACATATAGCGCCTCTTCTCTGGGACCCCGTAGATCTAAGATGATATTTCCCCGGCCTGCGTGCAAATGAACACGCCTCGTATTCAAGGTCCCGATTTTTAACGTGCTCATTCCCTTATCGACACCGATATCGAAATTGATCCTAACCGCAGGATCAAACAAGAGGTTCCATTTATTGCTTTCCCCCATCCGCCCAAATTCTCCGACGGAAGAGCGCGAAACCTGCTGTATTGACAAGAGCCCCCTGTCCCCGGCTTCTTCATAAAAGACCTCTGGGCGTTTGGTCGGCTGCGGATAATCAAAACGTGCGTTCATCAATTGCTGCGCTCCCGGAGCGATAAACAATTCGCCCTCGTTTATACGGATACGGGCATCCACCCATTCGGCGTTTTGCCGCTCCAGGGATTCAAATTCCTGTTTTTGGGAAAATGTACCGACACATCCCGCCAACCCAAAGAGTACGATAAAACACAAATAATATTTTCCACGCTTATTTCCTTTTTTCATAAATATATCCTTTCCTGAACATTGTATTTTTTATCAATATATCAAGCGAAGCCCTTGATAAACCATCAGCGTGAGGATTAAGATCCCTAAAGCCGCGTATCCTGTCTTGGAGGTTGTCAACAAAACCAGCATACGGTAATAATGAAACCCGACCGACAAAAGCCGATTGTTTAAATATTTATGTCGAAAGACAAGGTTATCAAACGCGTACTTTTTCCAATTCAAATTGGTTATGCGGTTCTGAGCCAATAAGTCCTCAAAAAGCTGCGAACCGGGAAGCGGGGTCAAAACATTGACGACCGCGAGCTGGGGGTTGATCCGCCATGAAAAAAGCCATAGTTTCAGAAGAGTTATCCACCGGTCCTGCTCCCATCCGATAATAAAACTCCCTTTGATCTTCAATCCCATTTTTTTGACCACGCGGGAATATTCAATATATTTTTCCGCTAAAGAGTATTTCCCGCCTTTTTCCTTTTCCTGCGAATCCGCCATGATCTCATAACCGAACAACAACCCCTCACATCCGCTTTCTTTGGCTAACTTAAGATCTTCCGGATGTTTGACAATGTCAATTGTGCAACCCGCCGCCCATTTGATCTTCAAAGGTTTTAACGCCAGGAACAATTCCCGCGCGTAAAGGGGATCGCTGTAAATATTATTATCGATAAAATAAAAACGGCGATATCTTTTTTTCAATTTCTTCAATATCGCCACGACCTCTTCAATACGCTTTTTTTTAAGATTCCCCCCGCACAAAGACGGAACGGAACAAAAATCACATCGGTATTTGCACCCGCGCGTTGTTTCAATGTAATCCTTCATTTCCGCCAAAGGCGAACGCAATATCTGCGCGTGGACCTCGGGATGAAATTCCCTGACCCTTGGTCCTTTATATACCCTTTGCAATGTACCCTTTTCATAATCACGGATGATCTCAGGCCAAATTCCTTCGGCTTCACCAGTAACCACACTATCACAGAACTCGAGCGCCTCAAACGGAAGACAGCCGGAATGCGGCCCACCCAAAATCACTTTAGCTCCCCGCTTTTTAAATTCTTTAGCGATCTTGTATGCCCGGCATGTATTATTCGTAAAAGATGTAATGGCAACCAGGCAATCACCCCGGTAATACCGCTTACGCCACAAATACTGATTAAACACCGTCACGCGATAATCCTTTGGCGTCAATCCCTTGAGAACAACGAACGCCGCCGGATTACGGCGGTAAAGCAATGCCCCGAAGCTGTCAAGCACCCCGCCGGAAAGAGGATTAACTAATAATAATTCTTTCGCCGGCCCTGTGGCAGAGCCCTTGGATAAAGAAGGATAGCGGGTCCTCATCAAACAAACAATGTAAATAAATTGCAGATACCTCAGGCTTTCGCGGCCAAAGAAGATGACATTTTGCAGATCAAAACGACCCACATCGATAAGATAAGGCAAATAAAAGAACCCCAGTTCAAAAAAATACAAAACCAAAAGAACCCCTATATGCTTAAAAGAAAACCCCGAGGGTGCCTTCATCCGGGACGCGGACTTGAATTTACGCGCCAGGACCCATGAAGCGAAAAAATATAAAACCAATATATTGCTATGGGCGTAAAAAATATGCAGAGATATGTCGCTAAAGACCGAGGCCAACTGAACTAAGACAAAATGCACACCAAGCGGTCCCAGGGCCGCCAAAAGGTAAATCAACCAATGGTCTTTGGTGTTGCGGAGGACTCCTTGGGGGCTAATTACTACGTCTTGACCGGTGGCCACATCAATAATATGGCCCAAGATCCCGCTGTAAACGAGAATTTTAACAATCATCAAGGCGCACAACCCCGCCAACGCCAAAAACTGCATCAGCATTGAATCATAGAGGATATTCAGAAAAAACGTAATGACGATAAATGTTAATGAAGACGTATAAATATCCCGGGTTTTAACCCAAATACCTTCCTTCTGCATGAGTACTTATCCCTCTTTAGATATTAAAACGCATTGCATTCCTTATTTAAAAAACAAAATAGCAAAAATTATTAAGAATAAATACAAAATTCCTCTTTTAGATGAAGTTAACAAATAAAAAATCGATATATACGGAAAAAGAAATGTGACCCAGCGGTCATCCATTTTAGGATGTTCAAACACCATCGAAAGCATTGAAAAATTACGCCAGTTCATGTTTTTTAACCTTTTAGTTCTTACCAAATCATAATAAAAACCTGATCCCGGTAAAGGGGTAATCAAAGACAACGCGGATGAATGCGGCCTGATCTTGTACGCGAATCGCCATATTTGGATAAGCGTGCTCCAGGTGTCTGAGTCAAAACCGAACATAAAATTGGCTTGAACATGAATGCCTCTTTTTTTTATCCTTTCTGTATAAAGAGCGTAGCGGTCAGATAAAGAAAATTTTCCTTTCAACTCTTTTTTATGTGAATTCCCGGCGATCTCATATCCGATCAATAACCCAACACACCCGCTTTTTTGGGCCAAATCTAAAACAGCTTCATCCTTTCCAATGTCTACCGAACAGGCGGCCCGCCATTTTATTTTAAGAGGTTCCAGTGCCGTGAATAATCTGACCGAATATTCCGGAGAACAGAAAATATTATTGTCGATAAAGGTAATGTTCCTGTCATAATGACGAATTTTCTTGATAAGTTCGACAACTTTCTCAATAGGTTTCTTCCGTATTTGGTTCTTATTGAGGGCGGGCACAGCGCAAAAGTGGCAATGAAATTTACACCCACGGACTGTTTCTAAATAATATTTTAATTCATGCGGCGGCGTGGCAAGTTGATAATTATGCACATCCAGGCTATAGCTTTCATTATGTGTATTAAAATATTTCTTTTTTAAGTTGCCGGACTCAAAATCCTTAACAATATCTCCCCAAATATTCTCGGCATCCCCGATCAAGACACTATCACAAAATTCCAAAGCCTCATCAGGGAAATACCTTGCGTGCGGCCCGCCCATGATCACTTTGGAACCAGCAGACTGAAATCCCTTTGCAATCTTATAAGCTTCCGCACTGCTTGAAGTATAATAGGTGATGGCAACTAATTTACCTGGCTTATAATACATATTCTTCCACGCAACCTGATTGAACACCCTTACGTTATATTCCTTAGGAGTAAACGCTTTCAAAACAATGAAAATCGGGGGATATGTCTTAAAAAGCGAAAAAGAAAAACTTCTCAAGGCCCCGCCATGCGGTCCGATCATAAAAATCTCTTTTTCCGGATCAAATTTATCCTTTAATTGAGGATAGGT
>JAGYNW010000175.1 GCA_018399915.1 Candidatus Omnitrophota bacterium | reverse complement strand
ACGGGTATAATCATCCTCGATGCGGTCCACCGCCCTGGTTCCCAGGCCAAAAACCAGACGGATCATCCCCGCCTGGGGATCGATCTCGCTATTCCAAACAAAAGGGTTAAAAGAAAAACCCACGCCCGCGATCTGCGGGAAAAACATATCATTATAAACAGCGCCGGACACACGCTGCACCAAAAGCGCCATTTGTTCGTCTCTTTCCAGCAGCCCCCAGCGCTCTCGGTAGGAAAGCGCCTCCAGGCTCATCGTGCTGGCGTAAACAACCCTGACCGCTTCAATAAAATTTTCCAGCCGTTCTTCCGGCGTTCCCTGATTCGTACAGAAAACACTTTCATATTTCCCGGAAAACGAATTGCCATAGGCGTCTTCCAAAAGACTGGAAGAACGGACAATGATCGGCGCCTGGCCAAAATATTCCAGCATTTCCATAAATTGTTCTTTGATCTCCCGGGGAAACTCTCCGGAAAGGATGCGCTGCCGCGCCTCATCCGCAAACGCGGTGCCTTCCTTGACATTCTTAATCTTGCGCCTGAGCCACCAGCATTTATTCTGAATCAGATAAGTATAAAAAACATCCGCGCCGATAAAATAGGAATCATGCGACTCAAGCTTTTCCGCTAATTTCTTGTCATGCTTAGCGATGATCGCCCGGGATAAAAGCATGCCCACGGATTTGCCACCGATCAAGCCTGTGCCTATCATACGCTTGCCGACATTGACGATGTCGGCAAAATCAAAATATTCTTTAGCCAGATCCAGAAGTTGATGGTCCTGCGTTATAACCATCCTGAGCAGCCGCAAAAACAATTTGCTGTTTTTCAGAGAAGCGTAACTGTCAAGCCGCGTCGCGTGAACAACATCCTGAGCTCTTAAAAAATTCCGTGTCCAGATGTCCCGGCTCTGCATGGAGAAATCCAGCCAAGGCTGAGGGATGGAAGAAAAAATTTCCGCGGTGGTCATGCTTTTGGTCACAGGGATAAAGTTTTCCCCGTCCTTTAAATGCAGCATATAGATCGTCGGGGTATAGCGGTCCTGGACCTTTAAGGGGTGGATGTAATAATTATTTTTATTTTTATAGACATCCAGGACGACTTGCGCCGTGTTATGGATCGCGTCGGTAGCCAGCGTGGTGTGATTATTGCGTAAAAGGCCGAAATACGCGACCGTATCAAAATCGAACAAATATGGACAAGCGATCTGAAAGAAGTTTCCCAACATCCGGTCACTGTACCAATCAACCGCCAACTCGCTTAAGCAGTCAAAAACATAAAAAGCGCCTTTCCCATGTTTCTCGATCACATTGAGAATAGCCGAAATAAAATTTTCAAACCCGTCTTCCGGATGCAACTTATAAATACTCGCCTTGGAAACTTCCGAAACAACCGGCGCGTGATCCGCAAAACGGAAATAGATCAGGTCCTTATTATCCCGGTTGGCAGCCTTGACAAACGGCGTGACAAAACAAACATAATCCTCAAGATTATCTATCTGGAAAACAACATTATCGCCGAGCTGCACTCCCTGTAAAATCTCATCAAGCCCCGGCAACCCGGTATTACAATCAAATTGTTTTTTTGTCATAGCTGTACCGTTCAATTTCCTTTAGTCATACTTCGCGGTTGATTTAACCATTCATGCACATGCAAAGCCGCAGACCTGCCTTCATCAATGGCCCAGACAACCAAAGATTGCCCCCGATGCATATCGCCCGCCGCAAAAACACCCTTAACGCTGGTCATGTAACGCTCATCGGTCCGGATATTGCCGCGGCCATCAAGCGCGACATCCAATTCTTCAATAAGCCCGTCTTTAACCGGTCCTAAAAAGCCCATCGCCAGAAGCAAAAGATCGCAATCCACCTCAAATTCAGACCCCGGCACTTCACGTGAGGAGCGACGGCCGGTCGCCGGATCTTTCTCTCCGTATTCCAACCGCACGGCCCGGATCTTTTTCAATTTTCCGTTTTCGCCGATCAGTTCCTTTGTCAGGATACAATACTCCTGCTCAACGCCTTCTTCCTGGGACGAAGATTTTCGATACTTAAGGGCCCATTCCGGCCAGGGATTGTCAAATGCCCTTTCCTTGGGCGGGCAAGGTAAAATCTCAAACTGCTTGACCGACGCGGCGCCTTGCCGGTTTGCCGTGCCCACACAGTCAGAGCCTGTATCCCCACCGCCCAGCACAACCACATGTTTTCCCTTCGCAAAAATGCGCGTCTTATCATCAATCCTTTGCCCCTTGTTAACCCTGTTTTGCTGGCTTAAAAATTCCATAGCCTGATAAACGCCTTCCCATTCCCGTCCGGGAATCGGTAGATCCCTGGGTTGTTCCGCACCGCCGCATAACACAACCGCGTCATATTCCTTCTGCAAATATTTTATCCGAATATCTTTTCCGATATGTGTCTCTGTTTTAAAAACAACCCCTTCTTTGCGCATCAGATCAACCCGCCGCTGAACGATCTTTTTTTCTAATTTAAAATCCGGAATACCATAAACCAGGAGGCCGCCGATATCGTCATTTTTCTCAAAGACGCGCACCGTATGCCCGTAGTGGTTCAGCTGGTCAGCACACGCCAATCCCGCAGGACCGGAACCGACCACCGCGATGGTTTTACCTGTACGCGCCTTGGGCGGGTTCGGCGTGATCCACCCCTCTTCATAAGCTTTCTCAATAATGGAAAGTTCGATATTCCTTATCGTGACGGGTTGCTGGTCGATTGACAGAACGCAACCATCTTCGCAAGGCGCGGGACAAACCCGGCCGGTAAATTCCGGGAAATTGTTTGTTTCATAAAGCTGTTTGACAGCCTCCTGCCATTGCCCCTGATAAATCAGATCATTCCAATCCGGGATATAGTTGGCCAGAGGACATTTCCAATGGCAAAAAGGAATGCCGCAATCCATGCAGCGCGCCCCTTGCGTTTGCATTTCCTCGGCAGAAAGCCTTTTGATAAATTCTTTCCAGTGCTTTACTCTTGAAGCCACAGGTTCTTTCGAAAAATCCTGCCGCTTGTGTTTCATGAACCCTTTAATGTCACCCATGGTTTTCCTGCTTTTGAATACTGATTTAAATAATTGATTTCAATTCCCAAAACCCCTGCGCGGAAACTTCAGCAAAACTTTATTTGAAAATAACCTCTTCTCTTTCGGTATCCTCATCCTCCTTCATCATCTTTCCAAGCACCCGGCGGTATTCCATAGGGAAGACCTTAACAAACAACGGAAGAGAATCTCTCCAATGATCTAATATGTATTTGGCTTTTTTGCTATGCGTATAGGCGAAGTGTTTCTCGATCATCTCTTTTAATTCCGGTTCCTCTTCTTCCAGGATCAATTCGAGGTCCACCATCTGCAGATTGCATCTTCCGTCAAATTTGCTGTCCGGGTCATAAACATACGCAATGCCACCACTCATGCCGGCCGCGAAATTAACCCCGGTTTCGCCCAGAACAACCACGCGGCCTCCGGTCATATATTCACAACCATGGTCACCGATCCCTTCGACAACCGCATTGACCCCACTGTTCCTGATCGCGAAACGCTCGCCGACAGGGCCGTTAATGTAGACCTCACCGGAGGTTGCCCCGTATAAAAGGACATTGCCGCAAATGATATTTTCAGAGGCCTCAAAGGTGGCTGCGGCCGGAGGTTTGACAATGATCTTTCCTCCGCACAATCCTTTACCCAGATAATCATTGGATTCCCCCTCGAGAATCAGGGTTAACCCTTTGGTCAAAAAGGCGCCGAAGCTTTGTCCCGAAGACCCCTTAAACGTGCACATAATTGTGTCTTCCTTCAATCCTTCACTGCCGAAACGCTTTGTCACTTCCCCGGAAAGCATGGCTCCCGTGGTCAGATCTGTATTTCTTATGGGAAACTCCATGGTCACGGGTTTCTTTTTTTCCAAAGCATCCCTGGCTTTTTCGATCATTTTGACATCCAGCACGGAAGACAGGTCATGGTCCTGCTTCTCTATGCACTTGACAGGTACGCCCTCCTGGATCTTTCCGTCAGAGAGTATACTAGAAAAATCCAAACCTTGCGATTTCCAGAAATCGATAGCCTGATTTTTCTCTAAAAGCTCCCTGCGTCCGATCATCTCTTCCATTGTCCGAAAACCCAATTGGGCCATGTATTCGCGCACCTCCTCGGCAATAAACTGAAAAAAGTTAACCAGATGCTCCGGCTTTCCTTTATAACGACTGCGCAGTTCCGGGTCCTGGGTCGCCACTCCGACCGGACAGGTGTTTAAATGACATTTGCGCATCATAACGCACCCGCAGACAACCAGCGGTGCTGTTCCAAACCCGAATTCTTCGGCGCCTAAAAGCGCGGCAATAATGATATCACGGCCGGTTTTCATCTGGCCGTCGGACTGAATACGGATACGGCTCCTTAAATTGTTCAATACAAGTGTTTGCTGTGTCTCGGAAAGGCCTAATTCCCAGGGCACTCCGGCGTGTTTTAACGAAGATAATGGCGAAGCGCCCGTACCGCCGTCATAACCACTGATCAATACCATATCGGCCTTGGCCTTGGCCACGCCCGCTGCAATCGTGCCGACACCGACCTCGGAAACGAGCTTGACAGAGACCCGCGCCTGCGGATTCACATTCCGCAAATCAAAGATCAACTGCTTGATGTCTTCAATCGAATAAATATCATGATGCGGCGGCGGGGAAATCAGTGTGACGTAGGGGGTGGAATAGCGCGTTTTGGCGATCCACGGCTTGACCTTGTGTCCGGGCAGCTGTCCGCCTTCGCCGGGCTTGGCGCCCTGTGCCATTTTAATCTGAATTTCGTCGGC
>JAGYNW010000174.1 GCA_018399915.1 Candidatus Omnitrophota bacterium | reverse complement strand
AACAATCTTTCTCAAATTAGCCTTTATGTCAACCTCATTATTTCCTGTCCTTTCCAAATCTAAAGGCTCATGAATAATCATCCTGTGGGTTGCGCCTTTTCCCCTAATAATAATAGAAAAACAAATAGGAACACCCATCTTTAAAGCAATTCTAATCGCCCCTGATGACATCGTGGCTTCTCTGCCAAAAAAAGGAACAAGAATACCATCCCGTCCCCCTTGGTCAACGACCATGCCCAAGACTTCATTATTCTGCAAACTCTTAATAAGATCTCGTGTACCAACTCCCCGAGATAAAACAATAGAGCCCCCACAACTCCGGTACGAATTAAGGAGCTCATCCAGGCGGGAATATTTATTCTGGGGTTTAACCATAACCTTATACGGGTGTCCAAGCATAGCGCAAGAGAGACTTGCAATCTCCCAGCTCCCAAAATGCATGGCCAATAATATGCATCCCTTTCCGTTTTTTAAGGCAAGATCAATATTTTCTTTCCCCTCAATAGTCACCAGTTGATCAAATGATGAAGAATCATGCAAAGGCATGCGCAATAATTCAATCAAATTTTGCCCATAATTTTGAAATAATTTTTTAGTTATAATCTTTATTTCTTGTGAAGATTTTTTGCCGGCGAAGGCCATTTTCAAATTCGCATACGCTCTTGACTTATGCCTTATATCAAAATAATATCCAATGCTGCCGATAAATCGGCCAATGGCTAAAGCCCAAGATACAGGCAAAATGCGTACAAACACGCCAAAAAGTTTAATCACATAATAAGCGAAGAACTCTTTCAATTAATTGATCCTTTCTTCCGATAATCTCCAATTCTATCTCTAAAACATACAAGCGGAGATTTTCAGACAAACGCAATGGCAAATCCGTTATTTTTATTTCATCTTTAGAAGTAGTTATAATACTATTAATATTATTATTCTTACAGTAATTTATTACATTCGTAATATCTTTCAAGGAATACTCATAGTGGTCCGGAAAAGAAAAACATTTCCGCACATTTGCTCCTAAAGCCTCAACTTCCCTTTCAAAAGACAACGGATTTCCTATTCCGCAAAAACAACAAACGTCACGACTCCTCAAATAAGTTAACGCCTCTTGTTCTTGAGAAATCAAATCCCGCAATCTTATGGCCTTATGATTGGTTTGTATAATCGTCTTCTGAGGATATTTCTGATAAAGATGTTTATTCAAACGTTCCGCCTCCTTTCTGGCTTGAGACGTTTTAGTCAAAATAATCATATCCGCCCGTGAAAGTGAACCTAAAGTCTCACGCAATATCCCTCGGGGGATTAAATTCCTATTCCCAAAAGGATTAAGACAGTCAATAGCCACAATATCCAGATCCCGGTACAATTTCCAATGCTGGAATCCGTCATCCAGGAGAAAAACATCGACTTCGTTGCCATCTTTAAGATAACTCTCTGCGGCAAGCGCTCTATCCGCATCTACAAGAACAGGGACATCCGGCAATAATTTTCTTAACATCTGGGCTTCATCACTTATTGCGCTTAATGAATCCCCATCCGTTCTTTTCTCCTTCCCCATATATCCCCGGGTTAAAATAACCGGTTTCAAGCCCTTTTGATTTAAATCTTTTGCGATGTTCATAACGATAGGCGTTTTACCAACTCCACCCCATGTTATATTCCCTACACTGATAACAGGCTTTGAAAGCTTATGGGTTTTTAGCAACCCTGCCTTGTACAGAAACTTCCTGATAAGAATTCCTAACCGATAAACATAAGACAAAACAAGTAAAAAAAGTTTTAACAGGTCTGCAAAAAAACCTTTCTTTCGATCTGTGGCTAATGCGTGTAGAAAATCCTTCATTTTATGTCTCTATCTCTTAAAATCTTTTCAATCTCAAGCAATGTTTTTTCTGTCGCCCCTCGGTATTTCTCGATTACTTCTTTAGCCTTTCGTCCTATCTTTGCCAGTGCTAAAGGATCATTTAACACTTCAGCTATGCGACGACATAAATGATCCGGATCTTGAACAACAAAAAGCACCTTTTCTCTTTTTAAAATATCAACCACACTTTTAAAATTCTCTGTCTTTGGACCGACAAATGTGGGTTTGCCAAAAAACAATGGCTCTATCATGTTTTGCCCTCCTCCGACAGAAAAAGATTTACCCACAAATACAATATCCGCCATTGAATACAACATACACAAATGACCAATTGTATCAATAAGCACAACCGCGTCCTTATCTTTTTTTCTGTTAAGACCTGAAGAAAATGCGACCCAAGGCAATCCATTTTTTGTCAATATCTGACCGACTTCTTCTTTCCTTTCAATATGCCGTGGAGCAATAATCAACCGCAAACGACTAAACTTTTTTAACAGTCTCCTATAAACATCAATCAACATTTGCTCCTCGTGAGGGTGAGTGCTCCCCGCGACCAGGACAAGATCATCTTCACCAAAAAACAAATCAGCTTTTGTTGCAGATTTCTTCTTAAAATCCATATCAAATTTAAGATTCCCGACTACCCGAATTTTTTTAAAAGATGCACCTAAGTGAAAAATCCTATCTGCATCAATCTGACTTTGCACACAAAAAACAGTCACACAATCTAAAGCCCTCTTAATCATAATTCTGATACGCTTATATCCCCGGAAGGCTCGGTCGGATATCCTTCCGTTTACTTGAACAATGGGAACGCGACTGGCATGTAACTCTGAATACAAATTGGGCCATATCTCGGTTTCTGCAGAAATATACATCTTCGGACAAATCCGTCTTAAATAGCGTCTTACCGCCCACCTGAAATCTAATGGCGCATAAATAACAACCGCCTCTTTAAATTGTTCTTTAGCTAATCGATTCCCGGTCTGTGTAACCGTAGAAAAAACCATGTTACAGGAAGGATAATTCTTTTGTAAGGCGCTGACAAGTCCCTTAACCGCCATAACCTCACCGACACTGACGGCATGTATCCAAATATTTGGTTTCTCTTCTAGCCTCGCCGATAAATCCTTGTCAATAAAACCTAACCGCGATAAAATGCCATTATGCCACTTTCGCCTGAGTAACAAGTACGGCAAATAAAGGAACAACAGAATAAAATAAATTAAATCATAAAGAATAGACATAATCATCTTCTCAAACTTTTAGGCCCGGGGATGCGCTTTATCGTACACTTTTTTTAACCTATCCGTGGTAACATGGGTATAAATCTGTGTGGTCGATAAACTCATATGCCCCAATAATTCCTGGACAGAACGCAAATCAGCCCCCCGGTTAAGCAAATGGGTTGCAAATGAATGCCTCAGAACATGGGGGGATACATTGATTAAAACACTGGTTGCATAAATATGTTTATTTAATATATTACGCACACTCCTGGCAGATAAACGAGTTTTGCTTTTATTTAGAAATAACACATTTGATTGAATTTTTCTATGATTCAAGTAGTCATGGATAGCCTCTACGGCTTTTTCACCTATCGGCACCAATCGTTCTTTCTTGCCTTTCCCGGCAACTTTGATTATATTCCCTATCAAATCAACTGAATCTAAATTTAAGGACACTAATTCACTGACCCGCAAACCAGCGCTATATAGTGTCTCAATTATGGCGCGGTCTCGTTTGCCAGGAATACCATCACAACGAGGGGTTTTGATCAACTGCAACATATCCTCTTCAGATAAGAATTTAGGCAAGGGCTTATCTAATTTTGGAGACATCAAAAGGACCGCAGGATTTTTCTTTATATGACCCTCTCTATGCAGAAAGCTAAAAAAACTTCTTAAGGAAGATAATTTCCGAGAAAGGGTGCGCGGCTTATATTTTCTGGCTCTTAGTTCGGCAAAAAACTTCCTCAAAAAAAGATAGTCAATCTTATCGATATCAACATCATCAACGAATTCAAGAAAATCTTCCAAATCAATTTTATAATTCAAAAGGGTATGATTGGAATAATTTTTTTCTATCTCAAGATATGATATGAATTTATCAATATAACGCAACATGATAAAACACCAACAGCCATTTAACTTATAGTTTGAAAGGTAATGATTCCTATTTATTTATAATAGGCGTTTAACTATTGAAAGGCAAACATGAAGTGCTTATTTTCAGTCCTCTTTAGGCAGTTCTTTACTGATATGTGTGCAGGCTGGATATTTACTGCAACCATAGAAAGACATACCTCGATTAGAACGCCTCTCTACCAATTCGCCGTCACAATTCTCTTCAGGACATTTAACACCCGAAGAAAAAGGTTGCGCATATTTACATTCAGGAAAACCCGAACAACTTAAAAATTTACCTCTGCGGCCCCATTTAACGACCATTTGCTTTCCGCATTCAGGACATACTTTGTCTACAAAATTTTGAGTCTTCACAATATTGGCCTCTGCGTGTTCTAATTCTTTCTTGAAAGGGACATAAAACTGTCTCAAAAGTTTTTCATAATTCATTTTTCCTTCTTCGATCAAGTCCAGATCCTCTTCCATTTTTGCCGTAAATCCTATATCCATTTCTCGAGGGAAATACTCCACCAAAAGATCACAGATCAAGATGCCTAATTCTGTTGGGCTAAAGTAACCCTTTTCCCTGACCACATAATTACGATAGGCCAACGTGGAGACAATCGCCGCATATGTGCTCGGTCGTCCGATACCATCTTCCTCCAGCGCTTTTACCAGGCTCGCATCAGAATACCGGGGAGGTGGTTTTGTGAAATGTTGCGATGGTTTGACCTCTAAAAGCTCTAATTGATCATGCTGTTTATAATGCGAGATATCTATCTTTTTTTCTTCTTCGGCATCCTCCCTGCTGATCACAAGAT
>JAGYNW010000173.1 GCA_018399915.1 Candidatus Omnitrophota bacterium | reverse complement strand
GTCCCAAGGGCTGTAGTCTGATCGATATAGATCATAAGATCAAAGGGGAAGCCGGCTTAAGGATCCGTTTTAAAAGACCCGGCGCTGAAGGAGAGTTTGTCATTTCAGCGCTTGAAGGGGATTTTGATAAAATCCTTTTATCCGGAGAATTAAAACAAGGCGTTAAAGACGACCTTTTTTGCCCGCATTGCGGTATCCCGTTTCAAAAACTGGTTAATTGTAATTGCAAACCTGATGCGGAAATGGTCGTCATCGGATTAACCCCGCGTTTGGATTTTAATAACGCAATTACGTTCTGTAATGTTACCGGTTGTGCTAATGGAGCTTTTGTTAAAGCCGGCAGCATTATCCGGCGGTTCCGCTTGGGATCTTTATGAGGCAGCGTTTAAGGCCGGCAGTAAGAAAAGGAACAGAGGTTGAGAAAACGCTTATTAATTTAAGTTAAAAAGGAATCAATAACGAAGGGAGTTTTAATCATGAGCGCCGTAGATATGAAAGAACAAAAAACAAATGATTCATTGGACGCAAAAGTTGATCAATTTGTTGCAAAAGTCATCGCCCGGAATCCGGCGGAACCTGAATTCCATCAAGCGGTAAAGGAAGTGGCGGAAGTGGTTATTCCTTATATTGAAGAAAACCCTCAATATAAAGACGCTAAAATTTTAGAACGTATTGCTGAGCCCGAAAGAGTGATCATGTTCCGTGTCCCTTGGGTGGATGACAAAGGAGATGTGCAGGTCAATCGGGGTTTTCGCATTGAAATGAACAGCGCTATCGGGCCTTACAAAGGCGGATTGCGTTTTCATCCCACGGTTAACTTGGGAATTTTGAAATTTCTGGCTTTTGAGCAGGTCTTTAAAAACAGTTTAACCACTCTTCCTATGGGTGGCGGAAAAGGCGGCTCGGATTTCGATCCTAAAGGAAAAAGCGATAATGAAGTTATGCGGTTTTGTCAAAGTTTTATGACGGAATTGCAAAGGCATATCGGCCCGGATACGGATGTCCCTGCCGGAGACATTGGTGTCGGCGGTCGCGAGATCGGGTTTATGTATGGCCAGTATAAAAGGCTAAGAAATGAATTTTCCGGGGTCCTTACCGGTAAAGGATTGAATTGGGGCGGAAGCCTTATCCGTCCGGAAGCAACCGGATACGGGTGTGTTTATTTTACGCAAGCCATGTTGCAAGCCGCCGGAGATTCGCTGAAAGACAAAATCTGTGCTGTTTCCGGGTCAGGAAACGTGGCGCAATATACAGTTGAGAAAGTCAATGAGTTGGGTGGAAAATGTGTCACGCTTTCAGACTCCAGTGGAACGATTTATGATCCGAAAGGTATAGACGCGGATAAATTGGCTTATGTCATGGAGCTGAAAAATATAAAAAGAGGCCGCATTAAAGAATACGCGGATAAATATGGTTGTGAATATTATGCCGGAAAGAAACCCTGGGGCGTAAAATGTGATGTGGCCTTTCCTTCAGCGACCCAAAATGAGATCGATGAAGCGGACGCGAAAGAATTGATCAAGAATGGATGTATCGCGGTGGGCGAAGGCGCTAATATGCCGACGACTCCGGAAGGGGTTGAAGTGTTTCAGGAAGCCAAGATCTGCTATGGCCCGGGGAAAGCCGCTAACGCGGGCGGAGTTGCTACTTCCGGACTGGAAATGGCACAAAACAGCCAAAGGCTTTCCTGGCCCCGTGAAGAGGTAGATAAGAAATTGCAGGATATTATGTTAGCCATTCACGCGCAGTGTGAACGATACGGCAAAGAAGGCGATTATATTGATTATGTCAAAGGTGCAAATATCGCTGGGTTTGTTAAAGTGGCTGATGCGATGTTAGATCAGGGCGTTGTTTAACATCTGCGATCAGCTTGTGATCATGTTTTCAAAAAGGACAGGGGCTTTTTAAGGCCCTTGTCCTTTTTTCGTTCGACCTGGACAATGACTGACCTGATGCCTGAGCGCTTGAATTTGTGCTTTGATCCGTTCTTTGATTCGGCTAGATTTTGTGTTTCCTCTGCCAAAAACTTGTAGTATAATATTTTTCAATTGATACTGTTTATAAGTCAAAAAATTTTTCATGGGAGGATGTATGAGCAGAAAGATAATTTTTGTATTTTTAGTGTGTTGTCTTGTTGGTTGTGGCCAAAGAGATAAAGAGGTGAGATTTCAGGGCGTGGAAGAGAAAAATAATTATGTGCAACAAGGGATGCAATACCTTCAGCAAAAAGATGTTGCCAACGCGATTAAAAGTTTTGATACCGCGATCAAGGCGGATCCCAAGAATCCGGATAATTATATAACCTTGGGACAGGTATATTTTGCTTTAAAGAATTACACCCGCGCGATTGATACTTTTACTGCGGCCACTAATGTGGCTCCGGCTAACGGCAAAGCGCATTATTTGTTAGCGGTAAGCCGTAAAGAGCGGAATCAGGAGGGCGACCTTTCCAAGGCGATTGAAGCCACGCAAAGGAGCATTATCTGTTTCAGAAAGATTCAGGATGAGCAAGGTTTTACCCGGGCAGCAGCCCTTTATAAGAATTTGACAGAGACAGGCAGGCAACAAGAGGCTCAAGAGCAGACACAGCCGACGATGGAAGAGTAAAGGGAATACCGGCAAAAGAGATTGAAAAACATGTTTTCTAAAAAAAAGGCCAGTTTTCACGGCGGAAAGACAATCGCCGCGGGAACAGGCCTTTTCTATGTCCGCATAATCCTTTGGGCCGTGCTGGGGGCGCTGGCTTTTTTTTTGGCTTTTCCGAATTTCTTTTCTCTGACGGGTTCGCCGGTTCTTCTTTTAGCCCATGCGGTTATTTTTATTCATGTTTTACAGAAAAAGTCTTTGAAAGACCGTTTATTGACAGGTTTGGTGATGGGTGGCCTGTCTTATGGATTGCTTGTGTTCTGGATTTTGCCTCTTGATCTCAGCGGCTATCTTGTTTTTGTCGCGGCCTTGACCCTGCAGCCGGTTATTTTTAGCGCCTTGTGTGGCCCCGGGATTTTTCGTCAGAGATACAAGATGTTTTCCCTGGCGGCTTTATGGGTATCTGCGGAATTTGTTCGTGCATTCCTCTTGGGCGGGTTTTCCTGGAGCCTCGGATATGCGTTTCATGAAGCGGTTTATCTGCGTCAGATCATGGATCTGACTGGACCTTACGGGCTTTCTTTCGCGGTAATTTTCATCAGCGCATGCCTTTGGCAAGGATGGCGAGCGCCCCGGCAAATATTCCGGCTGTTGCTTTATGTGGGCTTGGTTCTTATCGGCTTAGTTGCTTATGGAAAGTTTAGAATTGGCGATGAAAGTTTTCAGCAAAAAGCTTCCAGGTTGACCGTCTGTACGGTTCAGCCCAATATCCCTCCCCAGCAAAAACAGGATCCCGGGCAACTACCGGTAAATCTCCAGGAGCATATCGCGTTAACCCATGCGTGTATGGAGGCCGGAGACCCGGATATGATTATTTGGCCTGAGGTCGCCCTTCCGGATGACTTAATCGGGCACGGCTGGCTGTTTGAAAAAGTGACAGAACTCGCAACAGGGATCCGAACCCCTTTGGTCATTGGCTCAGCATTATTATTAGAGAAAAAAGATTATAACAGTGCGGTATTTATTGATAGCGTGGGCGAAATGACGGGATTTTATCATAAACGGAAGCTTATCCCTTTTTCCGAATATTATCCGTTTAAGGCGATGACATTTCTTAAAAAATATCTTTATAAGAACTCTTATGACTTTACCTCCGGGGTCCGACCGGCACGTTTCCGTTTGCAGGATCAAACGGTTACTCCGCTGATCTGTTCGGAAGAGTTTTATCCCGGCCTTTTCAGGGATTTATTGTTCTGGCAAGGGGTCCGCGCGCAGCCTTGTCTGGCGATCACATTATTGAATGATGGCTGGTTCAATCATGAGGCGGCTTTGATGATGCATGCCCAGGCCGCGGTTGTGCAGGCGGTGTCTTTCCGGACACCCATCGTGCGGGCGAGTAACACAGGCTTGAGCGTTTACGTAGACTCGCTGGGAAACCTTTTCTTAAACGGTAAAAAGGGTTCCCGGAATCTTTATTTAAATGAGCGGACCTTTTTTCTTTTTAATGTTTCTTGCAAAAAATCAGAATCGTTTTATAGTCAATATGGGGATGTTTTCGCGTGTCTTTGCCTGCTTTTTACCATCATCCTTACCGTTTTAACCTGTTTATCATTGGGACAAATTCATGAAAATTGATCGAATATGCCTGGTCCTTTTGTTTTTGTTAATGAGCGTGGCATCCGCCCATGCCGGCGGGGCCGTAGCCCGGCAAAAACAAATGGAACAGATGAAACAACAACAGATCCTTGCCCAAAAAAGAGCGATCGCGGAGGCGCAAAAAAAGGCGTATGAGGAAGCGTTGTATAAAAAAGTGTATGAGAAAAAAATGGCAGAGAAGATCGCGTATGAGCGCGCCGTTAAAGCGGCTATGCAAAAGAGAGCCGCGCAGGCAGTAGTACAAAAAAAAGTTCAGCAAAATGTCTTGTATCAGAAACGTGTTCAGGAGGAAGCGGCGCGTGTCCATCAACTTGCCATGCTTAAAGAGGAACGGAAGAAAGAGTTGATGCAGGAGTACAGGGAAAAGACCCGGCAGCAGCAATTTGAGCAATATAAGCAGCGTCAATCCCGGGTCCTTGAGTCGGAGCAGAGAGAGTTTCAAGGCAAAGGAGAGACTCTTCCCGGGGCGGACACAGAGGATGAGGAGATCGTTGAAATTTCACAGATTTGGGACCGCCTGGAACATAATAGCGAAGTTTGGACGCTGATGATCGATAAAGAGCCGAAGGTCCTTACCGTGCAAAGGCAGATT
>JAGYNW010000172.1 GCA_018399915.1 Candidatus Omnitrophota bacterium | reverse complement strand
CGGGTTTTTGATATTTAAATATTTATGGGGCACACAACCAAAGGATCTTTATGCGCAATACTATAGTTAATTTTTGGGTTAAGAGTTTGCTTACCTCTGTTTGTTCTTTTTTCTTCTTGTGCGCGTCAGAGACGGTTGTTTTTGCCGAGCCGCGGCACTCGCTTTTTTCAGATATTCTCAGTGTCTATGTAAAAGACGGGAAAATTGATTATAAAAACCTAAAAGAGGATTCTCGCTTTCCCGAATATATTTCACAATTGCAAGAAACAGATCCGGAAAGGATCCTGGATCAGGATGCCCGCATGGCCTTTTGGATAAACGCCTACAACGCCTTTACGATCAAGGTCATCTTGGATAATTATCCTTTAAAAAGTATCAATGAATTGCATAAAGGGGGACTGATTCTGGGGTCCCTCTTGAATACGACGATCTGGGATCAAGAAATTTTTGAGGTCAATCAGGAAAAGATCTCTTTGGGGTTTATCGAGCATGAGATATTGAGAAAAGAGTTTGATGATCCCCGGATCCATTTTGCCATTGTTTGTGCCTCCCGCAGTTGTCCTTCGATACGCAATGAAGCCTATGAGGGCCAAAAAATCGATCAGCAACTTGCTGATCAGGCCCGCCTTTTTTTGCGCGATAAAGACAAGAACCGTTTTGACCCTGAAAAGAACACCGCCTATCTGTCGCCCATATTTAAATGGTTTAAAAAGGATTTTGGCAAGAATCACAAGGAGGTCCTTCTTTATGCAAGCCAGTTTTTGTCTCCGGATTTGGCCCGTCCTGTCGTTGAAGATAGGGGTGACTGGAAGATCAAATATACCTATTATGATTGGGGGTTGAATGACTGGTAAGGCGATGATCCTGGTTTTTGTTTTTTTGTTGATTTTTACTTTGGAAAATATCTTTTCTTTTCAGAAAAAAGGACAGATCCCTTTCAGACATTTGATCCGCAATCTTTGCTTTGCCTTGATGACCGCTTTGCTGGCGTATCTTTTCACCGGGGGGTTCAAGCATTTGTTCGCGTATCTGGAACAAAGCGGCAAGGGGCTGCTCAACTATTGGGATCTTGGGATAACCTTCCAATTGTTAGCCGCCATTATATTATTTGATGTCTGGATGTATATGTGGCACCGGATGAACCATGAGTTTGCTTTCTTCTGGAAATTCCATCGGATGCATCATACAGATCCCGCGATGGATACGACGACCGCTTTTCGATTTCATCCCGGGGAGATATTATTTTCTAATATTTTTAATATTATCATCTTTTCTTTTATCGGGCTTTCTTTAAGTGGGTATGCGATTTACCGGGTACTGCTTTTTCCTGTGATTGTGTTCCATCACAGCAATATTGACCTTCCCGAATGGATTGATAAGCGTTTGCGTTGGTTAATCGTCACGCCGCATATGCACAAGGTGCATCATTCTCATATAAGAGAGGAGACCAACTCTAATTATGGAAGCATTTTTTCTTTTTGGGATAGAATATTCGGCAGTTTCCGTTTGCGGAAAGAGTTGCAAAGCATCATTTACGGTATAGGTGCTTTTCACAGCGAAAAATATCAATCAGTTAAAGGCATGTTACAGATTCCATTTAAAAAGATCAGGGCTGTTAGAAGATGATGGAGGGATTTATGGGGCAGGGGAACAATTTTATCAATAAACAACCGGGGGTTCTGGTTTTTTTAGTCTTTTTTCTCTTGGCACCCGGAAAATCCGCTTTATGCGGAGAATTGCGGGATTTTGACGATTCGCTAAAGGGATCCTGGTCCTCCCGCGAAGGCAGAGAAACGGATGACGAATTTTTCTGGATAGGGCAGCTTAAGGATGAACGCTTGAATGCCTTGATCCAGGAGGCCTTGGAAAATAATCATGATCTTCAAACAGCATTAGCCAGGTTGAGAGCCGTCAGAGCCAAAGTTTTAAGTGTTAAGGCAAAATTAAAACCAGCGCTTACATTCCGCGCGGGTATGCAGAATTATATAAGGCTAGAGCATGAACGGAGCAATGAGTTTATAGGCGCGGTCTCTTTTGATTGGGAATGGGATACGGATCTAGGCGGACTTTTAGACAGTCAATTGCAGCAGGACACGCAAAAGGAGGAGGCCTTAAAAGCAAAAATGGCTTTTGTAAAACGGTCTTTAGTGCGTGAGTTAGTCAAGAATTGGTTTTTGGCAATTGAGGCCGAGAAGCAAAAACAGCTAGCCGCCCTTTCGGTGAATAGCTATGAGAAAATTAAACGGATCGTTTTAAATAAATTTGAACAAGGGATAATCCCGAAACAAGAGATCCATTTGGCCCAGGCAGATCTAGCCAGAGCGCAAGAAGTATATATTCAGACAAAAGCCGCGCATAAAGAGATATTATTTGTGCTGGAAGTTTTGGCAGGACGTTATCCTGATGGAACTATTGAGGTTTCGAAAAAATTGCCAGAGGTCAGTAGCGGGGGGCTCTTGAAAGATCGGTCCTTTGCAGAACTTATTCAACGCCGGGAGGATTTGCAATCCACGCGTCATTTGTATCAAGCCGCTTCCAAAAAGGTTGAGTATGCGCAAAAATTGCGCAATCCCAAGATGGATGTTACGGCTTCTTTTACGCGGTTTGATCCGGAGCTCAATATCCTTGATGAGGAAGGATGGTTTTTTCATTATGGTGCGAATATGACTGTTCCTCTTGTTGACAATGGTTACCGGCATGCCCAGATACTTGCCTCTTTGCAGGAAAGACGCGAAACCCTTTTGAACCATCAATCTTTATCATTAGAAGCATTTCACGAACTGGAACTTGCTTTGGCAAATGCGCAATTCTTAGAAGAGAGAAAAGAGGCTTTAATGTTGGCTTTAGAGGAAAGCAAAAATGCCTTGGATTTGGCTCATAAGCAATATGAGTCCGGAACAGTGGATTTGGTGACGATCAGTTATTTTATGCTAAAAGTGCATGAAGCCCGCACACGATTATTACATCTGAAAGTGGCGCAATTACGGCAACGGGTGGATTTATATTATTTATTAGGGGAGAAGAATTATGATTAAAAGATGGATAAAATCATGCAATTTATGTTTGCTTCTTTTGATGGTAGGGTTTTCGTTCGGGATGGGACCTGCCACTTGCGCGAATACAAATGGCTCTCAGGAGAAAGTGATCGCGCCCGATGCGGCAGACGATTACGCGCATCGATTCTTCTCCTGGATTCGTTCGAACCGAAATGCTCGATGGCATTTGCCCTATAGCCATGTGGGGGATGAACGGTTTTTACATTGGACGATTACGTATGACGCGGCTGTCACCGCTTTAGCCTACCTGGCTCTGGATAAGGTGGCGAGCGCTCAAAAAGTGATCGATTTTTATGCGCAGACACAAAGTGTGTGGCGGTTAGGCGGGATCATTGAGGCCTTTGAACTTAATGATACCTTCATCGGCCACGATTGGTCGGTCCGCTCCGGCGCCAATATCTGGTTGGGGATTGCTGCTATGCATGTGTATTTAGGTACGGGAGAGGAAAAATACCTGGATTTTGCACAGAAGATAGCAGACCTGATCCTTTCCTTGCAGAACAAGGATAAAACTTCGGAAAATTATGGCGGCATAGCTTTGGGGCCGAAAGGGGACCCGCAGTATCCCGGCGACCAACATCTCGGATATAATCCTAAGATGAAGGCCTTCCATGAGATTTATGCGACGGAAATTTCTATCGATGCCTACGCGTTTTTCGGTTTGCTTTATAAGGCGACCCGTAAACAGACGTATAAAGATGCGCGTCAGGCAAATTTGGTATGGCTTAAAAACAACGCGTATAATCAGTCGCAACAAAGGTTCAATCGCGGCTACAGAGACGCAGTGATCTCTTCGGATATTCAAAGCTGGGCTGTATCGGCGCTTGGGGTAAAAGTGTTGGATGCCTTTTCTCCGGGATTGGCTGAGCAGATGCTTTGGTTTATTGAGAAAGAATGTCTGGCCTCAGTAAATTATCAACCCTTGAATAAAGATCCCGTGGTATTGCAAGGAGTGGATTTTATTGACCAAAAAAGGGCGCGGCAATTAGGGCGCGAGCCGCTGGTAAGTTTTGAGTGGAGTTTTCAGTTAGCGAATGCGTATAAGCGTTTAGAACACGATTTTCGACAATTAGGTGATAAGAAGAAAGCGCGTTATTACCAGCATAAAAACGCGCAGCTCATCGAGGGATTAATAAATGCCGCATCTGAAGTGGAAGGCGGGCTGGCATATCCTTACGCGACGCAAGGTGAGGCGGTTATTGGACATGAATACAAAACGCCGAAGGCAGGTAATTTGAGCACCATTGGCGCCGCGTATGGGATTCTTGCTTTACAGGGATATGATCCGTTAGCGTTAAAGGAGGGAAAAGAGAAATGATGCGGAAAAATCCTGTGCGTGTTTCGTTTTTTGCTTTAGCTTCTCCCGGACATCCCGTGTTAGTCAACGAGGTGGCTGTTTTAACTTTAACAGGCTATTTGCGGCAACAATTTAAGGAGTATATTGATATCAAAGTTCATTCTTCCCAGCGAGAGTCAATAGAGGAGATGGCAAACAATGCTTGTTTTGAATCTCCGGATATTCTGGCGTTCTCTTTGCAGTTTGGGTCGGCGCCTTTATTGAGGACTTTGATGAAAAGACTCTGCGGTCAAGCGGGGAACAAACGCCGGGGACCGATTTATGTCTTTGGCAATGTGTTGGCGACCTTTGCCCAGGAAGAATTGTTAGGCGAATATCCTCATGCGATTATAGTCCAGGGAGAAGGCGAGTATGCGCTGGAAGGTATCGTCGGGAAAATCCTGGATAGAAATGATGATTGGTCAGAGGTTCCGAATTTGGTTTATATGCAGGACGGCCGGA